>JAEZKD010000140.1 GCA_023415655.1 Bacillota bacterium
GATGCATTTAGTCGGTGTGAGGAAGAGAGAGTAACCCGACTAATGGAATGAAAAGTTGCATTTAGTCGGTGCGAGGAAGTGAAAGTTACCCGACTAATTGAATCAAAAGATGCATTTAGTCGGTGTGAGGAAGTGAAAGTTACCCGACTAATTGAATCAAAAGATGCATTTAGTCGGTGTGAGGAAGAGAGAGTAACCCGACTAATGGAATGAAAAGATACATTTAGTCGGTACGTAGAAGTGAGAACCCCAACTTAGAAGAGATATTAGTTGAATATTTAGATAAGAAAGGATTTTGATCAAGATGAATGCTAATGATATATGTAAAAATGGAGAGATTTTTACTGAGAACGAAGAATTTCTCATATGTAGATATGATGTCGAAGATGAAACAGTTTATAAAGAATTGCTAACGGAAAATCAACCTATATTGGAAGGGTGTATGGAACAACTGTGGTTGGGGACATTACAAGATGAGAAAATAATCAATTGTAAAATTGTTTGTAAAGAAGGTGAAATACCCATGTGAGATTTGTCTAACATTGGGTGAACTGAAATAGAATATGACGAGTTGTCTGAAGTAGGATGAACCGAAACAGTATGTGCCGAGGAAATAGAAATGGTATAATTAACTACAGAAATAATAGATTAAAAGTTAATCCAGAGAAGATTCAAATCTGATGGACTTAAAAAGTTAATATGAATAATGAAAGTAGGTGTTACAGTGAGTACATATGTTATGTCAGACATTCATGCTTGCTTTAGCGAACTTCAAGTGATGCTTGAGCAAATTAATTTTTCTAAGGTAGACCGATTAATCCTTGCTGGAGATTATATCGATCGAGGTGAACAAAACTATGAGATGTTAAAGTGGATAGAAAACTGCCCCGACAATATAATTCTACTCCGTGGCAATCATGAAGAAGAATTTGCTTATTGCATAGACTTGTTACAGGTTATTTTTAAGAAGAATAACCTGGACACTCATAGTTATGAGGATATGGTAACAGCATATGTTATGATGAAGGAGTTGGCAGCTGGCAAAGGTAAGCAAATGGCTGCTTTTGATTATTATGGGACAATCGGGAAGCTTATGATAGAGAATTCTGTTTGTATGGAACAACTGGAGAGATGGAGGGAACGTATCCGTAGTATGCCATTTGTTTTCAAAGCTAGTATTGCTGGGAAGAATTGTGTAGTTGTTCATGCAGGATATATTGAAAACCTGGATGGTGTAGAAACGGAAGACCACTTTGACTCGGTGGAGGATTTTTATCTTTATGCGAGGGATGATGCTTATATATGTGGTGGGATTGAACATGGAATCGTGGTTGCAGGGCATACTCCAACGTGTTTGCCAGATGAGCTTCCTTATAATGAAGGAAATGTATATCGTTTCTATGATAAAGAACTGGATTGCGTCTTTTATGATATTGATTGCGGTTGTTGTCAAAGAGGCAAAATCGTAGGTGCAAAGCTAGCATGTATCAGGTTGGAAGATGAGAGAATATTTTATGTAAAGTAGGGTATAAAAGTTTACATAGATGGATGAAATGTTTTTACCTTCATCCCAGCTTTATTGATTAGTCACTATGTGTTCTAATACCTTTTATTCTCTACAGATGCTTGGTTTATGGGAACATGGGAGTTGTGTTAGAAAAATGGAATTATAGGAGTTATGCTACTTTATTCTGCAAGAGGGTCTAAAAACCTGTACATGCGTTAAAACACGCGTTACAAGTTTTTTTAGATCCTCTTTTTTATGGTAAAAAAGTCACATACTAAAACCCAAATTTTAGTCATATATTTACAGCTAAGAGCATATACATATTATAAGTGGGTTTTTAAGACAAGTTATTAACCAAGTTATATTCACGTCAGGTAAATGAGGCTTTATTAAATTATCGCAGGTACATAGTATGTTAGAATACGAGATTGAATTAGGAGGATATGCTTATGCATTTAACGAAAAACAAAAAGAAACTAAGAGGCTATCAAGAATTTTTATATATCCTACCTCTTTTGATTCTAGTTGCAATTTTTTCTTACTATCCACTTTATGGGTGGGTCTATGCATTTTTTGATTATCGTCCACCATATCCATTATCCATGGATTCCTTTGTTGGATTTAAGTGGTTTAAATCGATGTTTGAGAATGAAGTAAAGATTAAGTCTATTATGGGAGTGTTAAGGAACACTTTTGCAGTCAGTGGGCTCAGTCTTCTTTTCTCTTGGTTTCCAATGATCTTTGCTGTGTTTTTGAATGAGATTAAGAGCAAGCGCTATAAAAAGTTTGTACAAACGGTGACTACGCTACCAAACTTTATTAGTTGGGTCTTAGTATTCTCCATCGCATTCTGTGTTTTAAATAGTAATGGTGTAGTGAACCAAATTTTATTACGTTTGGGATGGATTGATAAACCACAGTTATTTCTACAGTCCTCTTCCCATGTTTGGTTTAAGATGTGGTTATGGCTGACTTGGAAGAATGCCGGATGGGCAGCAATTATGTACATAGCAGCAATCAGCGGAATTGATGAAGAGATGAATGAAGCAGCCAGAGTGGATGGAGCATCAAGAATGAAGATTATCTGGCACATTACGATTCCTTCGATCCTACCAACTTATATTGTCATTGTAATGTTAAATCTAGCGAACTTTTTATCCAATGGATTTGAGCAGTTTTATGTATTTCAGAATTCCTTCAATAAAGAATATATCCAAGTGTTAGACCTATACGTTTATAATTTGGCGATGGGTAGTGGAGGATATTCATTATCTACGGCAATCAGTATTTTTAAGAGTGTCGTAAGTGTTATCTTACTGTGTGTAACGAATAAGGTAGCAAAAACGGTTCGTGGAGAAGGATTTATTTAAGAGAGATTCGTTTGGAGGACGTTAGGAGGGAATGAGATTGAGTCGCAGAAACAAAAAAAATAAGATAAAAGTCAGAACATCTGATCGTATCATATCAGTGATTACATATTTTATTTATTCTCTATTTGCTTTCGTTTGTATTTATCCTTTTTACTATATATTTATCAATTCGATCAGTGCGAATAATTTAAGTGAACGAGGGAAGGTCATTCTTTGGCCGAAAGGATTACATTTTCAGAATTACATCGATGTATTAAAAATTCCATCGCTGTTTTCTGCATTTAAGGTATCGGTGTTAAGAACTGTTGTTGGTACTGTTCTTACCGTTATGATTGCTGCCTTTCTTGGTTATATGTTCACAAGAGAAAGCTTATGGAAACGTAAATTCTGGTATCGATTTGTTATAGTTACGATGTATTTTAATGCAGGTATTATACCTTGGTTCATTACAATGAAAAATTTGAATTTAACGAATAACTTTTGGGGATATATTTTGCCAGTCGTAGTTGCACCTTTTTATGTCGTTTTGTGTAAAACTTTCGTTGAAGCAATACCAAAAGAATTACAGGATGCTGGTGAGATTGATGGAGCAGGAACACTTAAGGTGTTCTTTCATATCATCCTGCCAGTGATAAAGCCAATTTTAGCAACGGTCGCAATCTTTACTGCGGTTAATCAATGGAACTCGTTTCAAGATACACTGTTATTAGTAACGGATAGTAAGCTCTACACCTTGCAGTTTACTTTGTATCAGTATATTAATAAAGCAAGTTCCTTAAAGGCGTTAATAAACAGCACATCAACATCCACAAGTTTGTCAGCAACTTTAGCTACGGCACAGACAGCTACATCAATTCGAATGACTGTAACCATTGTTGTTGTGACTCCTATTATTTTGGTGTATCCATTCTTTCAAAGATTTTTCCAAAAAGGTATTATGATTGGAGCTGTAAAAGGATAATGAACGACTATGGAGCAATCCATGTTATTGATTATAAATGTAGAGATTATGAGGAGGTTGAACATGAGATTAAAGAAGGCTGTATCACTTTTACTCGTCATCTGTATGATCGGATTGTTGGGTGGATGTAAGAAAACAGAACCAACAACCAATACAGACCCTACAAAAGAGCCAGTTGCAGAACAACCAACTGAGACTACAAAAGATACTGCTACTACAGCCCCAACAGAAGAAGCATCGAAATATGATGAAGAAATGACCATCACGATTTTTGATGTAGCTGCCAACTATGAAGGTGACCAGATTGGTTGGTATGCAAAAGTATTAAAGGATAAGTTTAATATCGTTTTAAATATCATCTCACCTCAGGTTGCTGGTGATGCTATTTATCAGACACGTGCAAGTGCTGGAGAATTAGGTGATATCGTACTTTTGGAACGTTCCGATTTTGCTGATTGTATCGACAATAAATTAGTTCGTGATATTACAGATAGTATTGGGAATTATCCAAACTTAATGGCATTCAAAGAGCAGATTGATGTATACAATAATGGTATTCCAAACAACACAAATAAACTTACTTATGGTATACCAGTTCAGATGACTAATTCGTCTCCAACATCATTCTCACAGGATGTTATCTACTCAAGTCCAATGCTTCGTTGGGATTTATATAGTGAATTAGGTTGCCCAGAAATCAAAGATTTGGATGGTTTAATTGATGTTCTTGCACAGATGCAAGAAAAACATCCAACCAATCCTGATGGTGATCCAGCTTATGCATTATCCTTATGGCCTGACTGGGATAATGGCGATGATATGATGGGTATTGCTAACGTTGTTCAGTTAACAACATGGTATGGTGAAAAATTAAAAGACTCTGCAATTTTAAAACCAGATGGAACCTTTATTCCAGCAACAGATAAGAGTGGAAGCTACTACAAGATGCTTAAATTCTTAAATCATGCTTATCTAAAAGGTATTGTTGATCCGGACTCAGGAACTCAGAACTGGGATTCTATTAGTGCTAAGATTAGTGCTGGTAGTGTGTATTTGTTATGGTATAGTTGGGAAGTAGGTTTCTGGAATACTACAGAGCGTTTGACGAATGGTAATGCATTTATCTTCATACCAGTTCAGGATCAGACCTATTATGCTGATTCGGATACATATTATGGTAGCGGTCGTATTATCGGTATTGGATCTAACGTGGATGAGAAGAAATATAATAGAATTATGGATTTCCTTGACTGGTATGCTTCTCCAGAAGGTGCGATGTATCAGCATAATGGTTTGGAAGGCTTCAACTATGAAGTTCGTGATGGCAGATACTATTTAAAGAATGAAGAAGCATTAATGAATAACCTTACCGTTCCAGATGAATTTGGTGGTGGTGGCTACAAAGATGGTTTTAATGCAATTAATCAATGGATTATCGATGCAACAAGCTTAAATCCAATTACTGGTGAGCAATATGATACAAAATATTGGTCAACTTATAAAGAGCAAACCTTAACTCAGATGAAGAAAGATTGGCAGGCTCTCTTTGGTGCTCAGGAACCAGCAGAGTGGATGAAGAAGAATAATAAATTACTCGTAAGTCCAAGCGTTAGCGTAACACTTCCTAGTGATACTCCTGATATTGCTATCATTCGTAGCCAGTGTTATGAGGCATTTACTGATTACTCTTGGAAGATGGTATTTGCAAAGGACGATGCAGAATTTGATCAGTTATGGGATGAGATGACTGAGCAGATGAATGGATTTGATTATCAGACCTTGTATGAATTCGATACAGCAAAATGGCAGATTCAAGTTGATGCAAAGAACGAAGCATTAAAGAGTGCTAAGTAAAAAGAATCTATCAAAGAGAACAAGTTTAATACTTGCTTGATAATGAATTGGTAAGTATTGCTGTGTGCCTGGGTTAAAGATAGGATTTGATAGAATTTGAAGTGAAAAGCTAAGATGGAACTGTATGATTATTGAACCCTTAATTATGCGTGAAGTTTGCATATTTAAGGGTTCTTTTTTTAGGCTATCTATATTTTTTGTGGATGAATGAATGAGCAGGGATTTGATTAAGAATATCTTAACTACTCAATAAATAGGAATTTATTCTGTTATCTCTATTTGATTTCCTTCAAATCCAATAATGCAACTTTCATAATAACCATCACCAGTTATTCTCGGTCCACTAGCAACAGGATATCCATCATTTTGCATTTTCTCCGTTAGTTCATCAACTGCCTTTTTGCTTCCAAGACTAAAAGCAATGTGAATATATCCTGTATGGTTTAATGTTTTTACGTCATCTTTCATCTGTGGCTGATTCATAATTTCTAATCTTGCACCATCAGAAAAACTCAAAAAATAAGAACGGAAATTGGTGTTCATATTATGATAACCTTCATTTGATGTTGCATTAAAATATTGAATAAAAAAATCTCTTGCTTTCTCTAAATCATTTACGTACATTGCAATATGTTCTATATGCATAGACTTTCCCCCCCACAACTTCAAAACTATCACTATAAAGTTTACCATATAGTAAGTATAAATACTATATGCTATACTTAATAAGACAATAATCCCATTAGAAAAAAATTCTATAAGAACGTGGGCCACAGTTCGGCGTAATCATTGATTATGCAGAATCAAAATCAGAAGAAAGGATTATTTATCTGTATGAATAATGAATACAATATTTATTGGGAAAGATGTTGGAAAGAGGATGATGTATCAGAGTTATATCAGTACTTGAACATGTACTATGGAATGAAAAGTAAGGAGATAGATATTTTTAAAGCACATAACATCGTAAATGTTTGTGATGCAGCATGTGGATTCGGTGCATATTCATTAGCATTTGCTTCCAATGGTTTTCATGTTAGTAGCTTTGATATTTCAGGAACAGCAGTGGAAATAACAATAAATGGGTTAAAAAAATATGGAATTGATAATGTAAATGTTAGAGTTGCAAGCATATTAGATACGGGATATGCTGGTGAAGCATTTGATGGAGTCATTGCACATGCTGTATTAGACCATTTAGTTGTTGAAGATACAAAAAAAGCATTGATGGAATTACTTCGAATTACAAAAACAAATGGCTTAATACTAATATCTTTTGATATAGCTAAAGAAGATGATATTTTAGAAGATCATATTACTTTAGAAGACGGTACAATGCAATATACAAGTGGAAATAGAAAAGGTATGCTATTTAAACCTTATGATTGGGATAAGATAGATGAGCTCTTAAAAAGCTACAGTATTGTATATAAAGCGGATAAATTAAAGAGAGAAAAAATTGTAATTCTAGAAAAAACAGGATGAAAAGTTATATTATATAAAACTAACTGCATTTTACGACATAATTACCAAGAAATTATAATAAAAATATAAAATAATAATATTTTTATACAAAAGTATTGACAATAAATGAGAGGTGTGTATAATTAAAGGTGTAAAGAGTACACGTGAACGCAACCTGAATCAAGAATCAAGAATCAAGAATCAAGAATCAAGAATCAAGAATCAAGAATCAAGAATCAAGAAACAAGAAACAAGAATCAAGAATCAAGAATCAAGAATCAAGAATCAAGAATCAAGAAACAAGAAACAAGAAACAAGAAACAAGAAACAAGAAACAAGAAATAAGAAACAAGAAACAAGAATCAAGAAACAAGAAACAAGAATCAAGAATCAAGAATCAAGAATTGAGAACCAAGTAACAAGTAACAAGTAACAAGTAACAAGCAACGATGGAGAATGAATGAAGCTTATACATAAAGTGGAAGAAGTTCTCTATAAAATTTACTATGAGTACACGTGTACACAACATACTCTAGCAATAGAAAGTTCTAAGATTGAGTTTTCTATCAAATGAATTAGGAGGTAGGTCTATGAAAAAATTGTTACGTGTAGCATTATCAACATTAACCATTTCCTTGTTGTTAACTGGTTGTAAGGCTAAGGAAACACCAAAAACAACAACTGAGGATCCTGCAAAAACGACAACTGAGGAGCCTACAAAAACAACAACGGATGAAAAAGTAAGTGGGGAACCTATTACATTACAGTTTTGGAATGTATTTACAGGGTCAGATGGAGATATTCTTCGAGAAATTGTAGACAAGTACAATCAAACGAATACGGATAATATCAAAATTGAAATGGACATCATGCCAAATGACACACTGCAACAGAAGCTTCCAGCAGCAATTACAACTAATACAGCACCAGATATCGTTTTATTTGGAGTGGAGAATATTGCACCATATGTTAGCAATGACTCGCTAGAGGATATTAGTGATTTTTGGGAGACAACAGGTGTAGACAAAAACAACTTTTTAGAGAATGTAACTGAATTATCTTATGTAGATGGTAAGTTATATGGTACACCAATGCAATATAACGTTAGCTATTTATACTGGAATAAAGATTTGTTTGAAGCAGCTGGCTTAGATCCAAATACACCACCTACCACCTTAGACGAACTTGCAGATTATGCGGTGAAATTAACAGATGCTTCTAAAAATCAATATGGACTAGCTTTACCAACAAACGCTACATACATGCAATTCCTATGGGCAAATGGGGGAGATGCAGATGACCCAAATACCAATACAAACTTGTTAGATTCAGAAGCAAATCTAAAAACATTAGAATGGTTACAAGACTTGGCAGTAAATAAGAAAGTAACACCACTTAATATCACAGGTGCTGAAGCAGATACCATGTTACAAGCTGGACAAATTGCAATGTACATGAGTGGTCCATGGCAAATCAATGGTTTGAGAGCACAAGGAATCAATTTTGGTATTGCTCCTTGTGTAGCAGGAAGTGCAGGAGCTTTTTCACCAGCAGGTGGATGTAGCTATGTGATTCCAAAGGGAACCGATGAAGCTAAGAAGCAAGCAGCATATAAGTTTATGGCATATTGGCTTAATGATGAAATCTTAAAAGAATGGTCTCAAAGAAATGGTTTCCCAGTATGGTCAAAAACACTTGCAGAAGATAGTGATATTAAGAATGATGAGGTATTAAATTCTATCTCTGTAGCAACTGAAATTGGACGTGCTTATAATCTAGGTTATTCATTAGCAAGTCAGATTGATAATGATGTTATGATTCCTATGTTTGAAAAAGTAATTAACGGTGGTGCAACTGCAGCAGATGCATTAAAAGAAGCGGTAGCAGCTATGGACAAAGTACTAACACAGTAAATATGCAAATGTAGGTATTGTATTTAATATTTAGATTATGACTGTACGATATTAGATAGATAACTCTCTAATCTTTGTATCTTGTGAACTGGTGTACCCCATCAGTTCACAAGAATGAAAATATTAATGAATAGAAAGTTATCTAAGAAGGAAAGGATACAGTATGAATCGAAAGAAAAAATTTCAAACACGTTACCAGAACAGTGCATATCTTTTTATTCTGCCTTCGATGGTGATACTTGCAGTATTTGTTTTCATCCCACTCATTGCATCATTTATCATAAGTTTGCTAAACATGAACATTTTTATGAAGGATATCTCCTTTGCAGGACTTAAGAATTTTATTAAGCTATTTAATGATAGCAGAGTTAGTAATGCTACATTTAACAGTTTATTCTTTGCATTGTTTGAGGTGCCTCTACAAATTGGGCTTGCATTAATTTTAAGTATGTATGTTGCACAGAATAATAGATTTACAAAAGCTTTACGTGCAATTTACTATGTACCGTTTGTATGTTCTATGACAGCAATAGGGATTGTCTGGTCAATGTTGTTAGATCCAAATCTTGGAATACTCCCTTATATCTTACGGCAAATTGGAGTTGAGAGTGTATCATTTCTCAAGGATCCTAAGCTTGCAATGCCTACCATTATCGCGGTTAGTGCATGGAAAGGGTTTGGCTATACATTAACACTAATCACAGCAGCGATTCTAAATGTGCCTTCTTCGTTATATGAGGCAGCCGATATGGATGGAGCTAATATTTTTAAGAAGTTTGTACGTATTACGATTCCTAGCATATGGCCAACCATTAGTTTTTGTGTTGTAACTACAACTATAAGTGCAATACAAATGTTTGATCAAGCATACGTAATGACTCAGGGTGGCCCTTTGAATAAGACAGAGACTTTAGTACAGTACATATATGATCGAGGTTTTCAAACAGCTCCATATGATTTAGGTTACGCTTCTTCGATTTCTGTATATCTTTTCGTCATCATCGCTACGATAACATTTATACTTAGAAGATTTGTTTTGGAGAAAGGAGAGGAAGCAAGTGAATAAGAAAAAAATCACAGTTGGTAGAGTCATTGGTTTTGTGATCACCAATGGTATGGCGATTCTTGTATTAATACCTATTATCTGGCTATTTGTTTCCTCCTTTAAAACGGATTCTGGTGTAATATCGTATCCACCCGTATTTTTTCCCGTGGAATGGACGGTATCTCAGTACCTTTATGTAGCTAAAAGTATCCCGATCTTTGCTATGACAAAAAGTACAGTCTTATTTGCAGGTGGTGTTACGCTCATTAGTGTGATGTTTGATTCAATGGCAGGCTACGCCTTTGCAAGAATGAATTTTAAAGGATCAAAGTTATTGTTTTCGATCATCCTCTTAACTATGATGGTTCCATTTCAGATTATTATGACACCGCTTTATATTGAAATCTATAAATTTAATTTATTGGATACATATCTTGGTTTGATTCTTCCTAGGGCAACTAGTGCTTTTGGTATCTATATGATGAGGTCCTTCTTTGTAGGGCTTCCAAAATCCTTAGAGGAGTCTGGACGAATGGATGGTATGGGAGAATTCCGTATCTACCGTTACTTAATGTTACCACTTTGTAAACCAGCGCTCTTTAGTCTTGCAATCTTCCATTTTATGAACAACTGGAATGATCTTCTTTATCCATTGATGCTCACAAGTTCGCCAGCGAAGAGGACATTATCTGCTGGACTTGCCATATTGGTGGGGAATAAGGTCATTAAATATGGACCTACATTAGCTGCAACTATGATTTCGCTTACACCATTGTTGGTACTATACATAGTTTGTCAGAAATACTTTGTGGAAGGAATAGCAACTGCAGGTACCAAAGAATAATTTTATGGAGGTAATACATGAAAGCTGAGATCATTGTAAATAAAGATTACATCAAGGGAAGAATCGATAAACGAATCTATAGCTCTTTTGTCGAACATATGGGAAGAGTCGTATATTCTGGTATCTATGAACCAGGACACCCAACGGCTGATGAGGATGGTTTTCGTTTGGATGTGCTTGAGAAGGTTAAGGAAATGGGGGTAACAGGTATTCGTTATCCTGGTGGAAATTTTGTTTCTTGTTATGATTGGAGGGATGGTGTAGGTCCAGTCAAAGAGCGCCCAAAGCGTTTGGAAATTGCATGGAGAGCAATTGAAACCAACGAATTCGGAACCAATGAGTTTATGAAGTGGGCAAAGAAAGCAGAGATTGAACCAATTTTTGCAGTCAATTTAGGAACGAAAGGAATCGAAAATGCAGTATCCTTAGTTGAGTACTGTAACATAAAAGAAGGAACTTACTATAGTGATTTAAGGCGAGAACATGGAGTTGAACAGCCGTACCAGATTAAAACGTGGTGTCTTGGTAATGAAATGGACGGCGATTGGCAGATTGGTCACAAGACCGCACAAGAATATGGAAGGTTAGCACAAGAGACGGCAAAAGCCATGAAACAGGTAGATTCAGATATCAAGTTAGTGTCTTGCGGTAGTAGTAAATCAGACATGCTTACTTATCCAGATTGGGAAGTAACGACCTTAGGATACACTTACGATTATGTAGACTATATCTCTCTTCATCAGTATTATGGAAATCAAGAGAAGGGAACCAAATATTTTCTTGCACAATCCGTTGATATGGAACATTATATTCATACAGTCATTGCAGCCTGCGACGTTGTAAAAGCCAAGAAACGTTCGAAAAAGGTACTTGATATCAGTTTTGATGAGTGGGGAGTATGGTCCATTCCAGATAAAGAAGTAGCAGCTCAAGTGGATGAGAAACCATGGCAGATTGCACCCCATCTAAGTGAACAGATTTATACGATGGAGGACAGCTTACTTTTCTCCAGTATGATGATGAATTTTATGAAACATGCAGATCGTATTAAAATAGCATGTCAGTCTTTATTGACAAATATTAGTGCAGCTATTATGACAGATAAAGGCGGTGAGATTTGGGTACAACCGATTTATTATCCATTCTCATGGATGGCTAATTATGGCAATGGTCTTGTGCTGCAGGATCTATTACAGTGCCCATCTTATTCCTGTGAAGGATTTGAAGAGGTTCCTTATGTAGATGAAGTAGTAGTATTCAATGATGAAAAAAATGAGCTAGTAATTTTCGCTGTGAATCGAAGTGAAGAAGAAAGTGTTGATTTACACTTAGTACTCCAGGAGTTTAAAGTAGGGAGTATTATAGAACATCTTGTATTAAGTCATAAAGATAAGAAAGCTTGTAATCTTAAGAATCACAATGAAGTTAAGCCGTATCAAGTCGAGGATTCCAAAGTAATCGATGGATTATTAAACGCAAAGCTGCAACCACTTTCATTCAATATGATTCGAATTCAAGTGATGTAATTTATTTGTAATTAGGAGGTATTTAGAGAAAAAAATATCAAAATTTGTGATTTTATGGTATAGTAGTAAGAAACAATTTAAAAGGAGACTTGTCTATTATGGGCATAACGACAAAAGACCTTGCTAAAATATGTGGAGTATCACGTACAACCGTACATCGTGCGTTATCGGACACTGGAAGGATTAATCCACAGACCAAGGATTTTATATTACAAACAGCGAAACAATATGATTACCGACCAGATTTATTAGCAAGAGGTCTTGTCAAAGGGCAAACCTACAACATTGGCGTAGTAGTACTTGATGTGAATAACCGCTATTTCGCGCAGATGTTAAGCGCAATCGAAGTAGAGGCAAGAAAACAGGGATATTTTGTTAACATTACACTACATGAGAAAAACCCGGCCATAGAAAAAGAGCAGATCGCACGACTCGTGGATTATCATGTGGAGGGAATTATTTTATCCTCTGTAAACCAAGGAAAAGAGTATAAAAAGTTTCTTGAAAGTTTAAATACACCGATTGTTACCATCGATAATAAAATCGAAGAAAACATCCCTTTTGTTGGAATCAATGAACGTGATGCAGCAAGAGCAGCAACTGATCAGATTATAGATAGAGGCTATCAGAAAGTGGTTTTTGTTTGTCCACCATTGCTAGACCGTGGAAAAGAGAATGTTTATGTTCATGAAGAACGAGAAAAGGGTTTTAAAGAAGCAGTGATATGTTCAACAGAGGTTGAGGCAGTTGTTATTGATCAAGTAGATTATTTAAGCGATTGTGCAAAGCAGCTAGAAGATGGTGCAAAAACTGCATTCTTTTGCTCAGGTGATATATTTGCATTGGAGCTTATGAAGTATCTAAAATCACTTGGCAAAAAAGCACCAAAAGATTATGGAATTATGGGCTTTGATAACATTGACGTTTTAGACTATGTTACACCAAGACTTACAACAATTGACAATTCTGTAGAAAAAATAGCGATACTCGCAGTGAATATGCTCTTTGATCTTATTAATGGGAAGACAACTAAAACTGAGATACTATTAGATTATCTTTTAGTGAAAGGGGAAACGATATAAGTGTGATTATTAAATCACGCACTTAATAGGGTATAGCCTTTACTTAGAATTTGGTCAAGTAGTAATCTTGAATTAGATGGATAAAAACTTAATCTGGAATATTATATATGATATGAGGCTTTAAAGGCTGTAAATGCATGAGATATGCGTTTTACATGGGCTTTTAAGGCCTCTTTTTTGTTGACCAACCCGTTACGAGTCAGCCATTTTTGATACCTCCTATGTATTTTTGTGGTTGGCTAACCCACAATTATTATATCGTAGGAGATTTTTGCTTGAAGCTAAAGCCAATTTAGCAACCACGGCATAGCCGCTAGTATTATTGTACCTAGATTCAATATGTACCGCTCAAGTTAATACACTGAGCTGTTATTTTGAGTACTTATTAAAGGTATAATTTATACATTGACCAAACGGGCTAGATAAGCATCCAATTACATGTAAGCAGTATCAAAAGAACAGATAGATAAAATAAAAGGAAATTGAACTATAGATTTTATTTAAATGGTTTACATTCAACAATTAAAATGTTAAAATGGAAAAAATATACAATTAATATAATCATTAGAATCACTAAGTTATTAGCTTAGTACTAAATCGAAAATGTGAAATATAGTATCAACGGGAGAGGTACGAGATGAACTATTATAGTTTATATGGATTGACAGTTGAATCAGATTTGATTTTTTTTCAATTAAGGGAAATAAAATATAAACCAGAGCGAATCGATGTGTTCATTTATCAGTCCAAATTAGGGAATAGACTTGAGAAAGAATTGGAAGGTAAATCATATTCGATTGGAGAACGCACTTCACTTTTTTCCAACAAAACAGTCTATCTAGTAGTTGAAGAAGGAAATACTATAAAGTATCAGGCGAAAGAAAATGCTAATTGGCAATACTTAAAAACTTATGTTTTAGGATTTGGATTTGCTTTTTTATTTTTACAGAAAAATCAGTTGGCTATACATTGTAGTTCAGTCGTATGTGATAAAGGAGCCCTTTTACTTGCTGGAGAGAGTGGAAGTGGTAAATCAACACTTACCAGAGCATTGATAAAATTGGGGTTTAAACTCATGGCGGATGATATGGAACTTGTACGGATAAGGGGGAATGATCTTTTTGCCTATCCGGCATTTCCTTACCAGAAGATGTGTCGAAATGAAGTAGAGAAGCTTGCTAATGCGCAGGAAGCTATCTATGTGGATGAAATGAAAGATAAATTTATGGTACCATGTTTTTCAGTGTTTGAAGAACAGGAGCAGAAGGTAATGGGGATGGTGATCCTGAAGGTAAGTAATTGCGAACAGGTACAGTTTGAGGAAGTAAAGGGTCTCGATAAGTTGTATGCTGTTTATGGAAATCTGTTTGTTCGTAAGCTATTCCATAGAGAGAAAATAAATCCTCACATCATAGATGCCTGTCTTAAAATTGCAGCCATAATTCCAATCTATTGTTTAAACCGCCCTGTTGGTGTGGATTCGGTTGAAGAGCTGATTGATTTACTTAAGATAGCATTTGAGTTTCATCAGTGTGATGAACTAATTTCTTTAAAACCTTTAAACTAATTCTAACAAAAATGTTAGTATTGTTGACTGCAACACATTTATTGAGTATCCTATATTTGTAAGAAAAAGTAAATTGAAAGGAGAACTAATATGAAAACTTGGATGACACCAGAAATTAGTGAACTTAATATCAATGAAACTGCGAATGGTATTATTGATACGTTTTTTGAAACACACATACTATTTAATGATGATAAAAAACCAACTTGTCCAGATCCAGATGATCCATCGTAGTTAAAGTATACATTAATAAACCTTGTCAATATGCTTTGACAAGGTTTATTAATTGAATTTCGGTATAACTACCGGCTAGGCTGGTGGTCATGATTACGATATTATTTTAAATAAGGGGCTAAAGATATGAGTGGAATTCTAGGTTTTTTACAAAACAGCACGAATGAAAACCTGCATAATATTAATATAAAAACGTTGCTATTATGGAATCGTTTTTACGGTAAGGACGCTGAAGCAGTCAGCACTAATTCAATTTATGCTCTGGGATGCTGCTATGAAAGACTTTCCAAGAAAAGTGAACACAGTACAACCTTACTTACAAAAGGAGCCAAATATGCAGCAATCGATGCTTTACTGTTTAATCGGGAAGAAATGTTGGAGAGAATTGATCTACATAAAACTATTTCAGATGAAGAATTACTCTTTTCATATATTGATCTGCTTGGATTCGATGCTCTCAAAGATGTCAATGGTGATTTTGCAGGGGCAATCTATGATGACAATACAAAGACACTTTTTCTTTTTAGGGATCACATGGGAATCAGGCCACTGTTCTACTATGCAAGTGATGAATTTATAGCCTTTTCTACTGATATACGAGGCTTAATATCTCTTCAACAAGTGGATGCTTCAATCAGTGAGAGTTGGATATATAAAACACTTGCTGGTTATTCGACTATGAGTCTAACCACAACAGAATATACACATATATTTTGTGTTAACCCGGCAAGCTATATGCAGTTTTCTTATGAGGATAACAAACTAGTTCTTAAATCACACAAGTATTGGGAACTAGGAAGCAAAAAAATTCGTTTCTCCTCTGAAGCTGAATACAAGGACAAGCTGAGAGAGCTTATTACAGATGCAATTAAAATTAGGATGGATGTTATCAACGATCCAATAGGTGCTGAGTTGTCTGGTGGACTTGACTCTGGTATTATTTCTATTCTTATGAATCGTTTGGGTCGAAAAGGTATTTATTTTTCATGGTCTCCTAATCCCGATGAATTACCTTTGGCGGAAAATGATGAACGCCTTATCATTGCTGATATTTGTGAGCAGGAGAATATCAGTTGTCTGTTTAGTAAAATGAATAGTGATCTTTTAGATGACAGTAATATAGCCAGAAATATTCAAAACATTGGAATAAGCCTAACAAAGGAGCATCCTGCCTTTCAATTTGTTTTACCTCCTTATACCAATACCTTACCCATCTGTGAAGGCTCACAAGTGATTCAACGGGAAGGGGCAAAAGTTGTTTTTTCAGGTCACGGAGGGGATGAAGGTGTTAGTCATAGATGCAATCCATATGAGTTGTTTTACCACAAAGAGTATTATCATTTTTTTAGATATATGTGGTCAACAACACATAGTCAAAAGAATAGACTCTTAAAGACATTAAAAAAAAGTTGTCGAGTTATTTGGAAAAACAGGAGGAAGCTAAATCTTCCTTTTCTGAGTCCTTTGACTGCGCCAGATCTTTTGAATATAGATTTTTCGAAACAATTTAATAAGAAAGAGATGCCGGTACTTCATTTTGCATATGATCCAAAATCATATATTAATGAAGGTGGTAGCCGTAATCGATTAGATAATGTAGCACTACTTGGTTCCTTCTCTGATGTAAGATATCTAATTCCGTATTTAGACTACCGAGTGATAGATTTTGCAGTATCTATTCCTAGGCATCTTTATTTAAAAGCAAATAAGAATCGCTATATATTTAGAGAAGCTTTTAAAGACATTATGCCTAAATCTCTTTATCATCTAAGAATCAAAGAAGATACTAGTGATAAAAATAGGAAAAGCAATCCTTATTGGTTTGAAAAATTTAAGCAGAGGAAGATAGAGGTAATATCTAGATTAGATCGTGAATATTGGAAAAAATATATGGACTTTAATGAAATAGATAATTGGATGAACGAAGAAGAACCTTCTGATGAAAAGCGTGTTGAAAGTGAAAACAAAATGTATTGCCTTTCTTTGTGTGCAATGGCAGAAAACCTAGTAAAAAGGTCAAGGGGGATTTCATAATCTCCCTTGACCTTTTTAGGTTATATGTTGTAACTATTTTGTAACATAAGGATAGAGAAACAAGTTTAGAAAAAGGACCCATCTATTTCATTTTATTGAATCTACTGTTATAATATACCATATACTAGCTATAAGAAAGAAGAGGTGCACCTATGACCAAGATTGATACACCAATCCAAATAGGTAAGTTTACAGTTAAGAATCGAATTACATTTGCTCCAACAGTAAAGTTTGATTTTACAGATGATTCAGGTATGGTAACTAGTAAACTTATTGACCATTACAAAGAACGTGCAGAGGGTGGAACAGGGCTCATTTGTGTGGAAGCCACTGCTGTGCTTCCTGAAGGAAGATTTGGAAAAAATCATATGGGATTTTGGAACGATAGCCAGATACAAGGACATAAGATCATCACAACTGATTGTCACAATGCAGGGGCTGTGGTTATCATTCAACTGAATCACACGGGATATGTTTCAAATCCTGTGTGTGGACCTCATATTGGTCCATCCGAAGTTGAAATGGACGGTCACGGAGGTAAGTACATCACACAGCCGATGACAATCAATGACATACATAAGGTTCAGCAAGCTTTTGTGGATGCGGCAATAAGAGCACAAAAAGCAGGTTATGATGGAATTCAACTTCATGGCTGTCATGGGTATCTCATAAATCAGTTTGTATCTCCAGCAATGAATCATAGAAGCGATGAATATGGTGGACCGATAGAAAATCGTGCTCGTTTTGCTCGTGAAATCATTGAGAAGGTAAGAGAACTTTGTGGACCGAATTTTCTTATTTCGGTACGAACGACTGGAATGGAGCCAACGGTTGAAGATGCGATTGCAATTGCAGAAGAATATGTGGCTGCTGGATGTGATTATCTTCAGGTTTCCTCTGGTATGACATCTTTGGAGGAGCTTCCGAACTATAAGGACACAGAGATTGATAAGTTACCGAGTCTTGGTATTTACTTTAAAGAGCATTTTAAAGAGAGAGTTCCTGTTTCTTGTGTTGGAGGAATTAATACACCTGCCATGGTAAAGTATTTCATTGAACATGAGTATGTGGATACGGTTGATTTAGGAAGGGCGATTTTGGCAGATCCAAGATTTGCAGAAGCTACAATTACAGGAACTGATTACGTGAAATGCTATGAATGTAAGGTGTGTCAATATGGTCCTTTTACTCAACATCAATGTCCAGCAGAGCTGGAACGAAAAAAACACTTAGGGTGCCTTAAATTGTAAAATCACTATAGAGAAAGAAAGGATTAAGAATGAGAAATCTTGGAATTCTAAAAAAATACGTCATATTAACAGTATCATTTATTATAATTGCTAGTGAGATTAAGCTACCTATCTTTCAATCTTCTATCCAAACTGTAAAAGCCGAAGAGGCTGTAAACGCGGAAGAAACTACGGTTGTAAATACCAATACTCAAGCGACTGGAATCAATGTGGCTTATCATACAGAGAAGGAGATCAGAGAGTTCATAAAATCCAGTGGTGCAACAGTACAGGACCAAGTTGTTTATAAAGAAAAGCCGAGAACCAAATCTCCTTATCAACCTGGTAGCCTTACTGATGAGACTTTGCAATCAGCGCTAAAGATGTTGAATCAAGTTCGTTATGTAGCAGGTATCTCCTATGATATTACATTAAGTGAGGATGCTGTAGCAAAAACACAAGCAGCTAGTTTGATTAATTATGTAAATGATAAATTATCTCATTATCCGATGAAACCTTCTGATATGGAAGAGTCCTTGTATCAACTAGGAGCAATAGGTGCAGGAAGCAGCAATCTTGCTATGGGTTATAGAACAATAAACAGTAGTATCGTAGATGGATATATGGAGGATGGAGACAGCTCGAACATTGATCGTGTCGGCCACCGAAGATGGATTTTAAATCCTAGGATGTCATCTACAGGTTTTGGATATTGCTTTGGATATAGTGCATTGTATGCGTTTGATAGAAACAATTATTCTGCATCAGAATATGGAGTCGCATGGCCAGCACAAACTATGCCTACTGATTATTTCGGTATATATTATCCATGGAGCATATCCATGGGATATGAAGTAAATGAAGATAGCGTACAAGTAAAGCTTGTTCGTCTATCAGATCAAAGAACATGGTTCTTTAGTAATACATCTACTGATGGATATTTTAATGTAGATAATGGTGGTTATGGGCTAAGTGGCTGTATTATTTTTAGGCCTGATGATATTGAAGGATATGCAGATGGGGACAAATTTCAAGTTATAATTACCGGATTGAATAATCTCGTTTCTTACCAAGTGTCCTTTTTTGACTTAGTTCCAGTTACCTCCATCTCGATAGAAAAAAGCAAAACAAAGATATTAAAGGGAGAAGAAATCTATCTCAAACCAATTATTAATCCCTCTAATGCAACGAATCAAGAGGTGAAATGGTCCTCTTCGGATAATACGATAGCAGAGGTCAACGAATACGGTTGGATTTTAGGAAAAAGTTATGGAACAGCCACGATTACGGCCACAAGCCAAGGAAGTGGAGTTTCATCCACATATGTGATAACGGTGGTCCCAGACCAAGTTAATATCAATAATCTGTCATCAAATAAGAAAGGACAGCTTACAGTAACTTATCAAAAAGATAAATCAGTCAGTGGATATGAAATTGTATATGCTACTAATCAGAAGTTTAAAAACTATAAAAGAAAATATGTACGTAAAGCAAGCATATCTAAGGTTACGTTGACTGGTTTAAAGGCGGGGAAGAAGTATTATGTAAAAATACGTCCTTATGTGATAATCAATAATAAGAAAATCTTCGGGGCCTATGGTTACTGGGATTATACATGGACCTAGTAAGATTTCTGCATTACTTATGAACTTTTGAGAGGAGTTTCAGATGATTTCTAATACAACAGCAAAAATGATTAATATTTTACCAGAAAGACTTACTGCTTGTATCGCAAAGGTTGTCGTAAATAGGTATCTAAAAAAATATGCCATCATAAATGTCACTGGTAGTGAAAAGCTAAAGGAAATTAGAAAACCGACCATTTTCATTTGCAATCATCTGAGTAATTCGGATGGGTTAGTATTGGGGAAGGTGTTAAAAGAGATTAATCCAACATTTGTCGCAGGAAAGAAATTATCTCATAATGCATTAACGAATGTAGGAATTCATGTCGTTAAAACGACGAATATTGAACCAAATACAGCGGACAAAGACGGAATAAAGAGAATTATTAAGCTTGTGAAGCAAGGAGAAAGTCTGTTGATTTTTCCAGAAGGAACAAGGAGTAGAGTTGGTAGCCTGATTGAAGCAAAAAAAGGGATTCTGTTGATTGCTGGAATGACTGGAGCTCCAATTGTGCCAATTGGTATCTATGGAACTGAAATTTTAATGCCCATAAATCAGCAAGGAGATATGAGTGAGGAGAGTTTTCATCATGCAGAGGTTCATGTGAATATAGGCAATCAGTTTGAGTTACCAAAGAAGACAAAAGAACAGGATAAAAAAGAGTATGAAGAGGCAAGCGTAGAGTATGTTATGAAGCGAATTGCTGAGTTATTACCAGAGAAATATCGTGGTGTGTATGGTAACTAGTAAGATGGGAATGGAACTGTTAAGACCGTGTCTCATCCCCAAAAAGGTCTAGTAGAAGTGATGTGCCCCCCAAAGAGTCTAACTTTTGGGGGGCACTGGCTGCGAAGGTTTTAAACAAAGACTTTAAAGTATATTGTATGTTAGGAGACGGTGAATTTCAGGAGGGTCAGATTTGGGAAGCAGCCATGACAGTAGCGAAGTATCAGTTAAATAATCTGATTTGTATTCTAGATAAAATTGCAGATACAATCAAAGGTAAGGGTGTCTCCTTTATGGAGGGGAAGGCATCATGGCATGGTGCAGTTCCGTCTGCTGAGCAATATGCTGCAGTAATCCAGGAGTTAAAGGAGGTAGGAGCATGATAGCAAACAGAGCTGCTTATGGAAATACAGTTCATGAATTAGCTAAAGTAGATAACCGTATCACTGTTGTGGATTCGGATTGTATTAATGTATTAAATTATGGTGAATTTGTTAAGGACTACAGAGCGCTTTTTTGAATGCGGTATTTCCGAACAGAACATGGTATCCATTATTGCTCCTTCTACTCCAAATATGACGGCAAAACTCACGTAACTGATGGCAACTACCGATGGACCATTCTATATGAGATTTGATAGAGAACCGAATAAGGAATACTATCCAGAGGATATGGAATATAAAATTGGAGGCAGTAAAACTCTCAGAGATGGACACCAACTTACAATTATGGCTTATGGTCGTATTATTAGGCAACTAAAAGGATTAACTCCTGTAATGTACAAGAGTTAATCCTTTTAGCTGTATTTCAGTATAATTAAACCACCAGCTATGCTTGTTCCCACATTTAAAGCCATATAAATTGCTAGTCCAAATAAATTATCTATCTAATCACTTACCCGAAGCAAAAGTACGAATGATATGAATCGCATAGCGAATGAACACATAAAAAACAATACATACTGCTACTATTTCCTCTATTTTTACCATGATAGACAAGAATTTAACCAGTGTTGGCATATGCTCAATCGATTTACTTATAATTAAAAAATTAGTGCTTAATTTTAATGCCACTGCAGATATGATCAATGGAAAAGTAAATGCAGAATAACTAGGGTAGAATTTTAACCTTAGTAATTTCATTAATTTTAAAATTGCGATCAAATAAATTGCTTGGGATAACATAAGCAGAAGCCAAAATAACAGCATGTTTTTGGTATCAAAAGAATTTAAATATCCTGCTAAACATAGGGAACCTGGTGCCGCATAGATGATAAGAGTTGGCATTGCTGGTTCTGGAATTTGCTTTACTTTAAATACTCGTATACTAACAATTACGAGTAAAATTACATAACAGACCAAAGCAAAGATAAAAGCGAATTGACCGATACATTGGCTGAATGCCTTACCAGTGACAGCAGCTACTCCGATTCCAACATATACGATAAACCAGCTTGGGAATACTTGCATAAGTTTGAAGTTTCTAACAAATTTTAAAGTGAAATATATAATAAGTACAATATGAAGTAGTATTCCTATGATCCATACGCAAAATCCACTGGTTGGGAGATATTGTTTTAAATATGCACCAATGAGTATGATACCCATGGAATATGTAGGAAATACGGAGGCCCCAATTGGTGTAGATAAGTCCTGTTTCAAGCCTTCTAAATTACTGATAAATTTGATGGTAGCGATAATAAAAATGATACCTGATATCACATAGCATATAGTTCTATAGATTTCTCCATAGGAGAGTAGTAAATTACCTAAGGCTGCAAAACTAAGAATAAATCCTACGATAGGCATTGGGATTGATTTAAAAAAACGATTCATTTTATCCTCCGTATTAGTCTTCGAGTTTTATAATGCCATCATCGATTAATTGTTCAGCAACCCATTCAGCAACTTTACCTGTGATATGAATACAATGCTCTTTTCTTTCAGGGGAGGCAAAGTTATCACCCTCCCATTGGCGTGTAATAACACGACAGCAGGTTGATTTATATTCGCTTTTTATGAAATCGTGTAATTCTTTTGCTTTCTCAAGCATTTTAGGATTCATTGCTTCTCCATGGACTCTGCCATATACCATACCTAGTGCCATCTCCCCACCTGAAACAGCACCGCATAGACATTGTGCTTTACCAAGTCCAATCGGGAATCCAGATGCTAGTTTGACTACATCTTCTGGATAGGGTCTTCCAAGTGCGTCATTCATGGTTTGTACAACTGCTTCGGAACAGAAGAATTCGCCCTTTCTAAAATAATCCTCAGCTGTTTTTTTAACAGTTTCAACATAGTTACTTCTTTGGTCAGTCATAATCGTTGCCTCTTTCTTTCGTTTAATTTAGAATTGGAAACGAGTGAAACAGTACTCATCTCCCTATTTTTAAAGCTAAAAGCTAAAAAATAATGTCGATTCTTTTACTATTCTAGCATAGAGGATGAGTTATGACTAATTCATTATATTATTATAAATTATTTATTTATAGAAAAAATCAATAAATCAATTGAATAAATTTCCCATGAGTGTTATAGTATGTGTACAATAAAATCGCTGAAAGTAGGGTATCTTTTATGGAATTAAAACAACTAGAAGCCTTCGTAAAGGTTGTAGAGTTGCAAAGCTTTTCAAAAGCTGCACAAGCTTTATTTCTTACTCAGCCAACAATAAGTGCACATATTGTATCTCTAGAGAATGAGTTAAATACAAAATTTCTCGTTCGTACAACGAAAACAATACGGATTACGGTAGCTGGTGAACGGCTGTATGAATACGCAAAGGATATGCTACATATTAAAGATGAGTTGTATGAAGGTTTTATAGGAGAACGAAAAGAAAATCAAAGGATAGAAATTGCAGGTTCAACCATTCCTTCACAGTATATCATACCTGAATTGATCCAAGAGTTCCAAAGGATCAATCCAAATGTCTGCTTTTCAATTCAACAAGGCGATAGTGATTATGTGATTAGTGAAATACTAAAGCATAGAGCTAATATTGGGTTTGTAGGAATGAAGAATGATGATGAGAGATTACATTATATCCCTTTTTTTGAAGACAAGTTAGTGATAGCACTACCAAATGAGGATTATTATAAAAATCTATTAGATCATAATTCTTCTTTTGAGGAATTAATGAAAGAACCAATTATTTTACGTGAGAATGGTTCAGGTACCAAGAAGACTGCGGATAAATTTTTAGAAGCTAATAACATTGATATAGCGAATCTTAATGTGGTTGCTTTCATTAATGATCAGGAAATAATAAAAAAGTCAGTAAGTAGAGGTATGGGAATATCCATTATGTCAAAAAAAGCGGCTCTTGACTATGTAGAGGATGGAAAGATGCTACTCTACGAACCAGAGGATGAAACTATGAATAGAAAATTGTATTTAGTTTATGCAAAAAGAAAGAAATTCCAGAGACTAGAGAAGAAATTCATAGAATTTTGCACTCATTTCTATCTAAGATAAACTAAAATAAGTTGTCATATATGAGATTTGATGTATAAGAAGATTGCCATATAAGAAATTAGAGAAAGAATAGGAGTTAAGGCTATGAGATTAATTAAGACCGAAGAAGCAGTTGGCCATGTGTTATGTCATGATATGACGCAAATAGTCAAAGGAGTAACGAAAGATGCAATTTTTCGTAAAGGGCATGTAGTTACGCAAGAAGATATCCCAGTATTATTATCCATTGGTAAAGATCATCTGTATGTGTGGGAAAAAGAGGAGGGGAAATTGCATGAGAATGAAGGAGCAGAAATTCTATGCAACCTATGTAAAGGCGCTCATATAGAAAGAGGGAATGTCAAAGAAGGTAAGATTGATCTTTTTGCAGAATGTGACGGGCTATTAAAAGTAAATGTGGAGTTATTGAATCAGGTAAATTCTCTTGGTGAAATGATGATTGCCACTCGACATACTAATTTTCCAGTGAAAAAAGGTGACAAGCTTGCAGGAACGCGAGTGATACCTTTGGTTATTGAAAAAGAAAAGATGGAAAAAGCCAATGAAGTTGTAGGAGAAGACAAGATTCTTGAAGTAAAGCCTTTTGTACATAAAAAGATAGGAATCGTGACAACTGGTAACGAAGTGTTCTATGGTAGAATCAAAGATGAATTTACACCAGTTATATTACATAAATTAAGTGACTATAGTACGGAGCTCATAGGTCATGTCATCTTAAATGATGATCATGAGAAAATAACGGAAGCCATATTGGATCTTATAGAAAAAGGTGCAGATTTTGTGATCTGTACTGGTGGAATGAGTGTGGACCCAGATGATAAAACGCCACTTGCCATAAAAAATACAGGAGCAGAAATCATTAGCTATGGTGCCCCAGTATTACCTGGGGCTATGTTTTTGTTATCTTACTATCATGGCGAGATACCAGTGGTAGGACTTCCAGGTTGTGTAATGTATTCGAAAAAAACAATATTTGATCTGATGTTACCACGACTGATGGCAGGAGAAAAGATAACATACGATGAAATCGCAAGATTAGGTCATGGTGGATTGTGCCTATCCTGTGATGTATGTACCTATCCTTATTGTAGTTTTGGTAAAACCATGTAGCTTTGCTAAGATTATGTATCTTTGGTAAAACCATATAGCTTAATAAGAATAAGTAATTTAGTTAAACCATATTGTTTTAAAGATGAAGTAACTTTGATTAGACTTTGTAGAGTTTTATTTCAAATATGATATGAATGGAGATAATCATGGAATTTACGCATTTTGATAAGAAAGGTAATGCCGTAATGGTGGATGTTAGCGAGAAAGCGATCACCGATAGAGAAGCAGTGGCCATAGGAACGATAAGAGTAAGTAGAGAATGTTTTGATGCGATTAAGAATGGTACAGCAAAAAAGGGAGATGTGCTATCTGTGGCAAGAATTGCTGGAATTATGGGTGCAAAAAAGACGTCCGAATTAATTCCTTTGTGTCATATTCTTAATTTAACCAAAGTAACCATAGAATTCACAATGAATGAAGAAAAATTAGAAGTTGAAGCTGTCTGTACGGTAAAGGTTTCGGGACAAACAGGAGTTGAGATGGAAGCACTGACTGGAGTTAGTGTGGCTTTATTGACGATCTATGATATGTGTAAAGCCATTGACAAAAGGATGGAGATAGGGGCTATCTATCTAGCTGAAAAAAACGGAGGAAAAAGTGGATATTTTAATAACCGTAAAGGAAAGTAGAAACGATGATTGACCATTATGAACGACAAATTGACTATATGAGAATATCGATCACGGATCGATGTAATCTTAGATGTAGTTATTGTATGCCTGAGGATATAGAAAAAGTAGAACATGAATCCATGTTATCTTACGAGGAAATTCTTCAAATCTGTAGATGTGCTTCTGAGATAGGGATTAAAAATATTAAAATAACGGGTGGCGAGCCTCTGGTTAGAAAAGATGCTGTGCAGCTTATGAAACGAATCAAAAGCCTTCCAAAGATAGAACATGTTACGTTAACAACCAATGGTGTCCTTTTAGATACATATATCAAAGAGTTAATTAACATACCCATAGATTGTGTGAATGTAAGTTTGGATACGTTAAACCGTAAGACCTTTGAAAAAATCACAGGACGTGATCAGTTTGAAAAGGTGTGGGGTGGGTTACAAGAATTGATCAACAGTGGTATTCCTACCAAGATTAATTGTGTCCCACAACGAGGGGTAAATGAAGACGAACTGCTGGATATTGCTGAGTTGGCAGTGAAACAAGCAGTGGATGTTCGTTTTATCGAGATGATGCCCATTGGATACGGTAAGGAATTTGAGCCAATCAAAGGAGAAGAAATACTAACAAAGATATTAGAAAAATATCCTGAGGCAACAAGTACGACA
>JAEZKD010000212.1 GCA_023415655.1 Bacillota bacterium
GTCCAACCAATCTCCAAGGAGTTAGCACAGATCATTCCGTAACGTTAAATTGGACAAAGATAACCGATGCTTTAAAATACCAGATCTATCGCAGTACTAGTAAAGATGGAGACTATTCCAAAGTTGGTACCGTAAAAGATAATAGCTTTGTAGATGATTCTTTAGAGGACGATTCTACTTACTATTATAAAGTAAGAGCAATTGGAAAAACAAACGATGCCATGTATGTGAGTCCATTTTCTAATAGATTTGCAATTACTACGTTAAAGAGTACTGATAATACTACTGATAATGGTTCAGACAATGCCAATCCTAATGAGAATTCTCAATACAATAAAAAGTACGCAGCAAGGGTATTGGCTTTAATTAATGCAGAACGTGTCAAAGAGGGATTGCCAGAACTTACAACAACAACCACTTTAACAGAAGCAGCCAATCTAAGAGCAGCTGAAATTAGAATTTTATTTTCTCACACAAGACCAGATGGCTCTAATAGTTTTACAGTATTGGACCAATATAATATAGGTTACCTAGCTGCTGGTGAAAACATTGCCTATGGCCAAACATCTCCAGAAGCAGTCGTAGAAGCTTGGATGAGTTCTCCTGGACACCGTGCAAATATTATGAGCAGTCGTTTTGGCAAGGTTGGGATTGGTAGTTATGTCCTTGATGGCACAATATACTGGACACAGATATTTACAGATTAAATCTACGTTAGCATTTTATAGTTGAAGATAACTGATATTAAAAGGTTA
The DNA here is from genome assembly GCA_023415655.1 of Bacillota bacterium. GTDB lineage: Bacteria > Bacillota > Clostridia > Lachnospirales > Lachnospiraceae > Lachnoclostridium. The sequence continues at coordinate 756 of JAEZKD010000212.1, forward strand.
TAAGAACATAAATTACAGAAAGATAATCAAAGAATGAAGAAAGATTCATCTTTGAAAGAATTGAAACTTTCTGACAGAATAGCCAACTGATTGAATCAGTTGGCTATTCTATTTGGCTCTGTCACAACATATGGTTGAAAAACGATATAATTTTAGCAAGGTATAAAATGCTCTGCCAAATTAGCTTTTTTATTACGCAATATATAAAAGTTGTATACTAATTTCCAATACTGTCAAAGTGTGTTTCTTGTTCATTTTTATAAATTCTTATAGTATCAACATTTTTAGGTTGCTTAATTTTATATAGCACTCTGTTATCAATCTCTTTGTTTATGTAATCATCAGTATATTTCTCATTAAAATTGATAATCAATGTTCTATCTTTAACTTCCATTTCTATATCCGTAAAATATGAGGCTTTCTCTCCAATATTTACATTATAGCCGTTTAAAAATAAATACATATCATTTGTACCATCTGAGTAGAGATAAATACCATTCTTATCATTTAATTTATCCATAAATACTTTAATTTTGTTATCAGTATTTTTATAATTTTCCTTTGAAAATGTCAAATTAGTATTCTTATAACAAACTACTATTGCTAATATTATTAAAATAATACTTATAATTACCATAACAAACCGTTTTTTCTTCACAGATACTCCTCCATTATTTTATTCACAATATAATACGATTACGACATCTTAAATACTACTCAAGTCAATAATAATTTTATTGCAATTATTACATCTATAACTTTTTATTTTGGATTTATAAGATAATACTTCCCCACCCAATACGGTATACTTTTCAATTATTTTCATTTCCTCATTATGCCACTTAAATGAATATCTTCCACTATCAATAAAACCTTGTATCAGGTTAGAACTACAATAAGGACATACCAATTCCATAAAACTTCCTCCTCTTTATATAACTATTGAACGCATTGTTGTATTCTCCTATTGACATAAAAAACTTTCACCCCATGATAAGGAATCTTAACACAGAGTTCTCTATCGATACTTATTATTTCACCGGTCCAAAGCTCGACTCCACTTACAGGATGTTCAATCTCCAAATCCGACAGTGGTATAAGAATCTCTCCAACCTCTTTTTTTGTCTCTTCCTTATTCTGTTCACCAAGATGAAATACTGCAATGTATTGACCACCTTCCACGTCAACTGCTGTCCATAGTGCATACTCGATTCCATCGATTCTCTTTCGCCATATCGGATGTGAATGTCTGGCATTACGATGCATTTGAAGTATCCTTTCATTGGTTAGAAGATTGACTGTGAATTCATCAAATCGAGTCATCTCTCCACCAATCATCAGAGGAGAACGGAAGATACTCCATAGTGTAACCATGGTGCGCTGTTCATTCTCAGTAAACTTGGTCCAATTGTCCTTATCATAATCCTGAATGATAGGTCCTACTGGAAGCATGTCTGCATCTGGCCAATGTCCTGCGCCCGTATGAATGCACCACTTTTCTGCTCGTTCAAACATTGCATACAAAAGCTCCCATTGATCCCAAAAATCATCGGTGATTCTCCACATATTAGAAACCCGTTTGTAAAGTTCTGCTTTTTCAAGCAAAGCAGGTCCTGGTGATAAACTTAGTATCATATCTCTACCACATGAGTGGAGTGATTCACTTAGCATAATAAGTTCATCCTCTTCTTTTGGAAGTTCTCGACATATATCATCCACCTTCATAAAGTCTACCTCCCACGAAGCATAAAGTTCAAAAATGCTATTATAATACTCTCTTGCTCCTTCTTTTGCTGGATCAACTCCGTACATATCAGTGTTCCACTGACAGATACTACTGGTCTTTGCAATCTCTCTTGCTGTATGCTTGCTTCCTTTGATTCTTACATTCTGATGAACAGCTTGCCTTGGAATACCTCGCATCATATGAATACCAAACTTTAATCCCAAGGAATGTATGTATTCTGCAAGCGGTGCAAAGCCCTTACCACCTGCTGCTGATGGGAATCTGTTTTCTGCTGGAAGTAACCGTCCATATTCATCCATGTTAAGTTCAGTAAATGGATGATACTCATGATTTGTTGCTGTAGGCTCACTCCACTGAATATCTACAACGATATATTCCCATCCATATTTCTTCAGATTCTTAGCCATATAATCCGCATTTTCTCTAACAATATCTTCTGTCACAGCCGCTCCATAACAATCCCAGCTATTCCAACCCATCGGTGCTTTTAACATTGTTACTTATCCTCCTTAAATAAAAATCATTGTTATTTCTCTGAATCAACTACCAAGT
>JAEZKD010000216.1 GCA_023415655.1 Bacillota bacterium
TTTCATAAGGCCTCCGTTGTTGCCTTCCTTTCCTTAGGAGTTGTGGTGATAGGTTCCTTTTTCATGTTAATCATGGAACCACAACTTGCACTTCGTGATGTTCTATTTGAGATTACAAGTGCCTTTGGTACTGTAGGTCTATCGACAGGAATTACACCAGACCTTTCAGATGGCAGTAAATTATTAAGTATTATTATTATGTACATAGGTCGTCTTGGTCCATTGACGGTAGTATCTTTATGGTATTTTAGCAATGGAGAGCACGTACGGTATCCAGAAGGAAATATTTCAATAGGTTAAATCTAGAAGTGATGCCTTCAGAGGAAAAGTAAAAAGGAGAATGAAAATGAAGATTGGTAATAAAAAGACACAAATTTCTTATGGAATTGTTGGACTCGGACGTTTTGGAACGAATCTTGCGCTTCAATTAGCGGCAAGAGGCAAAGATATCTTAGTGATTGATAGTGATGAGGATCGAGTAAGCTTTCTTAGAGAACATACGGAGAATGCATATGTGGTTCGAAACCTAGATAAACGTTCACTAGAGGAAACTGGAATCCAAAATTGCGAAGTTGCAATTGTTTGTATTGGAGAACGATTGGATACGTCCATCTTAACGACCTTAAGCTTAAAATCCTTAGGGGTACCACAAGTGATTGCAAAGGCCAATAGTGCAGAACATGGTGAAATACTTGAAAAACTAGGTGCAGAGGTTGTATACCCAGAGCGTGATATGGCAATTCGTTTATCTCAAAGACTAGAACCAGTTGGAATTGAGGATCTTGTAGAAATCAGTGAGAATATCAATGTTTCTACGATGCAAATTCCTAAGGCTTGTGTAGGGAAGACTATTTTGGAGTTGGAATTCCGTAAGCGATATGGCTTTAATATCGTTGCGATTCGACGCGATAGTTTGATTATTACAGATATTAAACCAGAGATGAAATTACAGGCTCAGGATTACATCTATGTGCTTGGTGATTATGAACATATCAATCAGTTTGAGTTAGATCATATGCTATAGGAAACTTTATACAAAAAAATAGGGTTGCTACATGATTTGTAGCAACCCCGTTTTTTTACTCAGCTAAACTTTTAATTTCCTGATACTTTGCATGATCACTATAAAGCTCTTGTGTGTAAGGATTGCGTTTGGTTTTCTTGATGCGATAAACCATGTAAACCAATACAGCAACATTAGCAGTGAGTGATAGGATACTAACAATTGTATAAATAGTAGGATTATAAGTTGAGTCTACTCGAAACATACTATTATCCTGGAACATAGGGAAGGTTTGAGCAAACATACACCACAAAGCAAGTGTTTGCGCTCTGTGTTGGAGCCATGCACCTTTTCCAACCGTAAAAGCACAAAGGGTTGGAGCCAACAATAAAGCAAAACCACAGTACCAGGAATGATGAGGCAAACAGTTGTAGGTATATGCAAAATTCCATAGATCATAAGCAATAATCCAAAACCAAAGCATATCAGGCCATAACATATCTTTACTCGTATCTTTCTTTGTTTTCTTTCGTATACAGATACCAAACCAACCAGTGATTGTTATGATGTTAAGTATACCAGCAATGGCGTTGAGATAGTTCCAAGAACCGCCCATCAGAGAGAAAAATGTATTCGTAGTTCCTTCTTCAACTACCTCAGTAAGAACTTTATAGGTCATACCTACTTCAAAATCTCTAGCACATGCTTCTAGAATATTGACTGCAAGGATGAGTGGTGGAAAGCAGAGTGCTAGTTTGTTCTCGCTTAGCTTCCAACGAGTACCGTCCTTACGAATGCCCTCTAAATGTCTGATGCACCAAAAACCAATACATCCAGCGGTTGAGGAATATACTTTAACAAGATGGAACCAGTCTGTGTAGGATTTTCCTTTAAGTACCGTAAACCAAAGAATTGATAATACAACAGGAAGTATAACAAAACATACAAAACCAAGCTTTTTTGATCTTCTTGAAACTTCATTTAAACCAAATAATGCAATAAATACAACAACCCATATCAACCACATCAATAATGTGTTCGTTCCATGAAATGTAAACATAATAAGATCCTTCCTTTATCCTTAATACATACAAGGTCTATCTTCATTGATGGAGCTGGTAATCATTCATCATCTTCCTCTTCATATAAGAGGATTTCTTTGATGTTAAACTCTTGACCAGTAACCATAACGCAACTTTCCTCGCTGCAGTTTGGACATCTTTTTTGATTTTTTAGATATTCATAAATGGTATTGCAGCTTTTACATCTTACTGTTGCGGTGATTTGCTCTAATTGAAGCTCCACATGTTCAAATTCCGTTTGATCGATCGCAGCAGGCCAGCATTCCTTTAGATAGCGAGGAACGATCGTGGAGGCTTCTCCAATTTCAAGCACCACGATAGCAACCTCCTCAGGGGAGATGGCATATTCCTTTGTGACGGATTCCACACGTTTCATGACTTCAAATACGATTCCAAGTTCGTGCATATCAACCTCTTATTTCTCGCTTATAAATACGCGTTTTAGTTTTTTAACCGCTATTTTTCCTTTGCGTTTGATTACTTGTTTTACTACGATTGGCTTCATCTGTGTAAACTCAACCCCTTGACCGTCATATCTCTTGGTAAGATGAATCGCGTCAAATTTACATTTGGTTGTACATTGCCCACAACCAACACACATATATTCATCTACGACAGTAGCTCCGCAGCCAAGACACCGTGCAGTTTCTAATTGTACCTGTTCCTTGGTTAGTACACCTCGTGTATCTTTAAAGCTATCCTTAGAAAACGTATCCAAGCAATCTGGTTTCTGTCTCTTAGTAGAATCGTATTGCTCTAGGATAGCCCCCTCCTTGTTTAATTCTTTGTATTCTCGACGATCTCTACCAATTACAAGGGAATGACCAGGATGAACAAAGCGGTGAATGGAGATGGCAGCTTGTTTACCAGCTGCAATTGCATCAATTGCAAATTTTGGTCCAGTATAGCAGTCTCCACCAACGAAGATATCTGACTGTTTGGTCTGATAAGTAAAGGAATCCGCTTTTATGGTTTGATTTGGATTTAACTCAGCAGTCGAACCAGCTAATAAATCACCCCAAAGAATGGATTGACCAACCGTAATAATCACATGATCTGCATCTACAGTAATCGTGTTTGTTTCGTCATATCTTGGAGCAAACCGTTGTTCTTCATCATAGACTGAGATGCACTTTTTGAAGGTTACACCAGTTACCTTTCCATCCTTAGTCAGGATACGAACTGGTCCCCAACCGTGATTAAGTACAATTCCTTCTTCCATTGCTTCTTCAATTTCTTCTTCGCTAGCTGGCATATGCTCTCTATCTTCGAGACAATACATTAAGACCTCATCACATTCAGAGCGAATGGCAGTTCGTGCAACATCAATAGCTACATTACCTCCACCAATGACAATGGTTTTTCCAGTGAGAGGAATCTGGTTGCCAGAATTGATGCTTCGTAAGAATTCAATACCAGTAAACACGCCCTCAGAGTTCTCCCCCTCCAAATTGAGTGTTCTACCACCTTGAGCACCAATAGCAAGATAGAAGGCATCATATCCTTCGTTACGGAGTTGTTCTAAGGTAATATCCTTACCAACTTCAATTCCAGTTTTAAAATCAACACCCATTTGCTTTATGATCTCAATCTCAGCTTCAACAACGTCTTTTTCCAATCGGAATTCAGGGACACCAAGTGTAAGCATGCCACCCAAGCGTTGTTCTTTTTCAAATACCGTGACTGTATAGCCATCAAGAGCTAGATAATAGGCACAGCTAAGCCCTGCAGGTCCAGCTCCAATGATTGCAATCTTTTTGTCAGAATAATCATTCCGTTTATTTGGTATAGTTCGCTGTGATGGGTCTAATTCTTGCTGAGCGATGAATTTCTTGATTTCATCGATTGCAACGGGAGCATCAATTTCACCTCTTGTACAGGCTTGTTCACAACGTCTGTTACAGATTCTTCCGCACACGGCTGGGAGTGGATTCTCCGTTTTGATTAATTCCAATGCTTCTTTGTATCTTCCTTGTGAAGCTAATTTTATGTACCCTTGAACACCAATGTGAGCAGGACAGTAGGTCTTACATGGAGAAGTACCAGAATCTACGACATTCTCTCGATTGGTTCGATATTCTGGGTTCCATTTATCTGCCTCCCATACCTCATCTCTTGGGGTGATTTTTGTTGTAATATCCTTTACGACTGGAGTGCTGGAACAGAGCTTTTGACCAAGTTTTAAAGCATTGACTGGACAGTGTTCTACACATTGGCCACAGGCAACACAATTCTTAGTGTCGATAACAGCAGTATAATTGGAACGTACCATATCAACATTTTTAAACATAGTAGCAGTTCGAAGGGAAAGACAACCACATCCACAGCAATTACAGATTGCATGTGTTTTTCCAGAGCCATCCGTATTTGGAATCTCGTGCATGAGACCATTTTCTTCTGCTCTTTTTAGAATATCAAAAGCTTCTTCGCGCGTAATTTGTCTTCCTCGCCCAGTTCGAATGTAGTATTCTGCAGCGTGACCCATCTGGATACACATATCCTCTTTTAGATGACCACAGCCTTCACCCATTACTTCACGGTCCGTTCGACAGGAGCAGTTGGAGACAGAGAAGAGATCATTTTCATTTAAGTATGTAGAAATTTCTTCAAAGCTTGCTTTTCTAGTTTCTCCATTGATGGCAGATTCAATTGGAATCACTCGCATCAACCCTACTCCGATAGGGAAGGAGCCAGAACTCATAGGTCCTCGAACACGTCCATAGGCTTCCATGGCATAGGCAACGATAGGATATTTTTTGATGTTATCCATATTATTTACGATCATTTCCATCGTTCCAGGAATCCAGGTTTCGGTCCAAAAGGTATCCACTCCATCGATGTTATTAACAAAGCAAGCACCAAAAACCGCTAGCTTCATTAACTGTTCATGGCAGTATTCTTCGGATTTCCCAAGCATTTGAGCTACTTCAGAGGCAGTTTTTTTGGTATATGAGCCTAGGCAAAGCCCAACTTCTGCCATCTCCTCAGTGACACCTGCCTCTAAGATGACATACTCAGGATCATCCCACTGTAAGGAGCCCTTGCCACCAGGTTCAACCCCTTTCTTTTTACGTCCCATCATATTAGCAAGTTCCATAATCTTTTTGTTATACTGGCATTGATACCCTGGAGGGAATTTCATTTTTGTTAATTGATTCAATGTGATAGCTCTCCTTTCTGTTTTAAGACTTCAGCACGTAACCATTCAATCCATTCATCCAATCCTTCCTTTTGTTTGGACGAAATTGGGAAGATTTTAATGTTTGGATTGAGTTTCCTTGCTCGGTTGCAACAAGCCTCCAAATCAAAATCAAAGTATGGAAGAACATCCATCTTATTGATCAATAGTACATCACAGATGGTAAACATCAGAGGATACTTAAGTGGCTTATCATCCCCTTCTGGTACACTCAAAATCATTACATTTTTTGTAGCACCGGTATCAAATTCAGCTGGACAGACAAGGTTTCCTACGTTCTCTAGGATTGCGAGATCTAAACCATCCACCTCTAATCCTTCTATTCCTTGTCTTGTCATTTCTGCATCGAGATGACACATACCACCTGTATGTAGCTGGATTACTTTAGCACCTGTTTCGCTAATTGTCTTTGCATCTACATCAGAGTCAATGTCAGCTTCCATTACTCCAATCTTCATTTCACCTCCTAACCTTTCAATCGTTCTACATAAAGTCGTAGTTTTTCCTGAACCTGGTGAAGACATGAGATTGAGTAGTAAAATCCCCTTATTCTTCATTTCCATTCTTAGATTTTCGGCTCGTTCCTCGTTGTTCTTGAATACACTTTCTTTTACCTTTAGAATCTTAAAATCCTTCATTGAATTGGCCTCCCAATAAACTGGTCATACCAGATGATTATTTTGTTCATATCTTTATCCTATCATGATTGTTAGAAAAATGTCAATCATATTACTAGATATTCAATGAAATATTTGGTTTTTTTGTTGATTTATCATAAAAAAAGCTTATAATAAAAATATAATATCTCTGTGGTCTGTGGTCTGACCACATATAAGAAGAGGCTTTTCTCAGAAGATAAAATCAGGACAATAACAAAGGGAAAATTCAAGTTAGTGAAAATATATTAACAAAGAAAAGAGGAGTTAAATCAAATGGAATTTAAGAAGCTGGTTGCACCTTCCTTAAAGGAAATGTTTATTGAGCACATCGAGTCAATGATCTTATCCGGAGAACTCAAGATTGGAGAAAAATTACCACCAGAACGCTCTATTGCAGAGTCGATGGGAATTAGCAGAGCCGTTGTAAATAGTGGTATTGTAGAATTAGAGAGAATGGGATTCTTAGAAATAAGGCCTCGTGTTGGCAATTTTGTGGCTGATTATCGAAGAAGAGGAACAATGGAAACCCTAAAAGCAATTATATCTTATAATAGAGGAAGGATGCGTGATGAAGAAGTGCGTTCCATCCTTGAGATTCGAGATGCGCTAGATAAGCTTGCAGTTCAGTGTATGATTACAAGAGCAACCCAAGAGGAGATTTCCTTCCTTGGAGAAAAAGTGCAAGATATCAAAGAAGCAAAGAACGTCGAAGAGGCTGCCAATGCTACTTTTTTATTTCAACATGAGTTAGCAGTGCTATCTCAAAATACATTGCTTCCGTTGATCTTTCGTTCGTTCTTTTATTCTATTATGGTATTATGGGAGAGATTTTGTACTCTTCATGGAATTGATGCACTGTATAAGATCAGCTATCAGCTATGGGAAAAGATAAAGGATCGTGATTTGGAAGGAGCATATGCTTGGATTGAGCATTGTACACACGAAGTAATTGAAGGTAGCTTAAAGATCTACTATCATTAACTTTCATGAGAAATATTTCCTGTCTTTTCAAAATATGTTAGCTGTTTTATAATATACTATAGTAACAGCTGAGAAATAATGGATATGATAGGAGTCATAATGAGATTATTAATCAAACAAAGAGTTTTTTCTTGGTCGGATACCTATGATGTATTCGATGAAGATGAGCAACCAAAGTACTTTGTCAAAGCAGAAATGTTTTCTTTTGGTCATCAAATTCATGTTTATGATTGCCAGAGTGGGTCTGAAGTAGGAACCATACATGAAAAGATATTTTCCTTACTACCACGATTTGAGGTAGAGATGAATGGCTCTGTGATTGGTCAGATTCAAAAGAAGTTTAGCTTATTTCGTCCCCATTATGAGATTGACTACAATGGATGGACGGTGGAGGGTGATTTTTGGGGATGGAATTATGAGGTAATGAATGGTTATCAAACAGTGATGCACATCTTAAAAGAGCCATTCCATTGGGGTGATACTTATGTGATTGAATTTGCTAATCCAGCGGATGAATTGATTGGATTACTATTAGTTATCGCTATTGATGCTGCAAATTGTAGCAACAAATAAGAGGATAAAACCTGGAAGAAGAAAGGTGCAATTGTAAAAGGAAAGGTGGCATAACCTATGTGGGTAGTTTTTGCATTTGCCTCTGCATTGTTTGCAGGTACTACTGCGATTTTAGCAAAGTGTGGAGTGAAGAATACAGATTCTAATGTTGCAACAGCTTTACGCACGATTGTTGTCTTAATCTTTTCATGGCTGATGGTATTCCTAGCTGGCAGTCAAGATGGAATTAGGTACATATCAACAAAAACGTGGATTTTCTTGGTTCTTTCAGGGTTAGCCACAGGTGCCTCCTGGCTATGTTATTTTAAAGCATTACAAACAGGAGATATCAATAAAGTAACACCAATTGATAAATCAAGCACTGTATTAACAATGATTTTAGCTTTTCTCTTTTTAGATGAAAGCATTACTTGGTTTAAGGGAATCTCACTTATCTTAATTGCATGTGGTACCTATCTAATGATTGAGAAAAAACAAGGAGTAACTACGAGTAAAAAAAGGTCTTATCTGTTTTATGCGTTTGGAGCGGCAATCTTTGCTTCCTTAACATCAATCCTTGGGAAAATAGGAATAGAGAACATAGATTCCACTCTTGGTACAGCAATACGTACCGTTGTAGTTTTAATTATGGCTTGGTTGATCGTTCTTGTAACAGGAAAAATCGATACAATAAAAACGATTGATCAAAAGAGCTGGATATTTTTAATGGTATCTGGGCTTGCCACCGGAGGATCTTGGTTATGTTATTATCGTGCCTTACAGTTAGGACCAGCAAGTGTCATTGTTCCGATTGATAAATTAAGCATCGTAATAACGATTGTTTTCTCCTATCTAGTATTTAAGGAACGGTTGAGTAAAAAATCGTTCTTCGGTCTTTTGAGTATCGTTATGGGGACGTTGTTATTGCTTGTTTGAACCAAGAGAATTCATGAAGGTTTTAAAGAGATTGTAGTATTTTATGTTAGTAATATAATAAAACGAAGGTAGATGAGAGGAGAAATCATGAGAAGAAAAGATAGAGAAGTTACGGATTGGAAAGAAATATGTGAGATTATTAATCGATGCGAGGTCTGTAGTATCGCTTTTTTTGATGAGGAATATCCATATGTTATACCGATGAATTTTGGAACGAGATTAGAAGAGGATCAGGTTACCTTATATTTTCATGGTGCTAGAGCAGGAAAGAAGCTGGAATTGTTAGAGAAGAACAATCATGTAGCCTTTGAGATGAATTGTTCCCGTCGCTTAGTAACTGGAGAAAAAGCCTGCCAATACTCGATGGAATTTGAAAGCGTCTGTGGGCATGGTATTATGGAGCTAGTTGAAGAAGAGGAAAAGGAACAGGCATTTACTGCTTTGATGAGACAATATGCACCAACAGAAACATTTGAATATCATCCACTACATATGAAGGCTATTTCCTTGTTACGTTTGACCGTAACAGAGATTACAGGGAAACGCCTAAAGAAGCAATAATCCCCTCAGTGGAAGAAACTGAAATTGACGGGCTTTGTCGTTTTCGGTATGATAAGGAAAGAATGACTTCATGAGGAGATACGAATATGAAATTTTACCTTGCACCAATGGAGGGTGTGACTGGGCATGTTTATCGAACTGCTTATCATGCTTTCTTTCATAATGTTGATAAATACTTTTCTCCATTTATTGTAGCGAATCAACACAATAGCCTAAAGACACGTGAATTAAAGGACATTGCCCCTGAGAATAATCAAGGAATGTATCTAGTACCACAGATATTAACAAATAATTCAGAATATTTTATCAATACTTCCAAAGCACTCACAACGTATGGGTATAATGAAGTGAATCTGAATCTTGGCTGTCCTGCAGGTACAGTAGTTTCGAAAGGGAAAGGATCTGGTTTTTTAGCACTCAAAGAGCAGTTAAATCAGTTTCTATATGAGATTTTTGAAGCTCAAGTAACTGAAATTTCAATTAAAACAAGAATTGGTAAGGATTCACCCGATGAATTCTATGAATTACTTCAAATCTACAATCAGTATCCAATCAAGGAATTGATTATTCATCCTAGAGTTCAAAAGGATATGTATAAAAACCAGCCGAATCTAAGGATGTTTTTACATGCGATGGCTGAAAGCAAGCACAAACTTGTTTACAACGGAGATATATTTACAAAGAGTGATTATGAGAATACCTTAGAGCAAATTGGAGACGTTGATACGATGATGTTAGGTCGGGGATTACTTGCGAATCCTGGGCTTGTTAATTTATTAAGTAAGGGTGTTGAATTAGATAAAAATCGCCTATGGCAATTCTATCAGAAGGTGTTTGAAGATTATAAAATTGCTCTGAAAGCAGACCGTGATGTCTTATTTAAGATGAAGGAATTATGGTTTTATATGATTAACATCTTTTCTGAACATGAAAAGTATGCGAAGAAGATTAAAAAGGCAGATAAGCTTTCGGATTATTGCAGAGCAGTAGAGCTGTTGTTTCATGAACAAGAGATTGTTTCAGGGTTTGGATATCGCTGCAATCGCTAAGTTAGGAAGAAATGCAAGTGACTGTGGGGTGTGGCGTCTTAAATGATGCCACTGAATTCCATTTTTATTGACATTCAAAACGTGTGAGGATATGATAGAAGAATGTATTATGAAGAAATGTAAGAATGTGAGGGATTAGTTATGTTAGAATTACTGTTACCAAAAGATTATCATTCCCATCTGGATGTGAAAGCAACGCAAGGAGCTATCAAACATGTAAAGGACTATTTTGAACGTCAGTTAGCAAAACAGTTAAATCTTACTCGTGTTTCTGCACCTTTATTCGTACGCCCTGAATCTGGTTTGAATGATAATTTGAATGGTGTTGAGCGTCCAGTAGCATTTGGTGTTAAGGAACAAGATGAAGCGATTGTTGAAATTGTGCATTCACTAGCGAAGTGGAAGCGTATGGCATTAAAGAAATATGGATTTAGTTATGGAGAAGGCCTTTATACGGATATGAATGCAATTCGACGTGATGAGGAAACAGATAATATTCATTCTATCTTTGTTGATCAATGGGATTGGGAGAAGATCATTCTTCATGATGAGAGAAATATAGATAGCTTAAAGATGGTGGTACGCAGAGTATATCAGGCACTTCGTGATACCGAGCATTATATAGCAGATAAATATGATTACATAAAACAGATATTACCAGAGGAGATTTCCTTTGTTACAACTCAAGAATTGGAGAATATGTATCCAAACGATACGCCAAAGGATCGTGAATATAAGATTGCTAAGATAAAGGGAGCAGTCTTTATTATGCAAATTGGTGGTAAGATGGCAAGTGGAGAACGCCACGATGGTAGAGCGCCTGACTACGATGATTGGAATTTAAACGGTGACATTATCGTTTATTATCCAGTGCTTGATATTGCTCTTGAATTATCCTCGATGGGGATTCGTGTAGATGAGAATAGCCTTGCAACTCAGTTAAAGCTTGCAGGCTGTGAGGAACGTGCTCAATTACCATTCCAGAAGGCAATTTTGAATCGTGAATTACCTTATACGGTTGGTGGTGGTATTGGTCAATCCCGTATCTGTATGTTCTTTTTAAGAAAAGCTCACATAGGCGAGGTTCAGTCCTCCATCTGGAAGGAAGAAGACATCAAAGCCTTGGAAGAAAAGAGAATTACATTACTATAATTAAGGGGAAAGAGTCAGATTTTAAACATCTGGCTCTTTTTTAATTCATTGGCTTTGTAGTTGATCTAGTTTATCGTGAGTTGGAAGAAAAATATTATTCAAGATTTTCCAATTAATACAGTATTTACCTTTACAAATATGTCGAACAATGATAGAATTATTCGGTAAAAACGCGTCACATAATTAAAGGAGGAATTACGAATGTCTCGTTCCAAACAATCAATGGATGGCAATACCGCGGCTGCTCACGTGGCCTATGCATATACTGAAGTTGCTGCCATTTATCCAATTACCCCATCTAGCCCAATGGCTGACTATGTTGACCAATGGTCCGCAGAAAACAGAGAGAATATCTTTGGCAATCAAGTAAAGGTTACTGAGATGCAGTCCGAAGCAGGTGCAGCAGGTACTGTACACGGATCTCTTGCGGCAGGTGCTCTTACAACAACATTTACTGCTTCCCAGGGATTATTATTAATGATTCCTAATATGTACAAAATTGCTGC
>JAEZKD010000265.1 GCA_023415655.1 Bacillota bacterium
ATTGCACACTTACCTCTCCTCTGCTTGACAACTACAATTATAGCTAGATGGAATTGAATATTTTGTTACAATGTGACGGCAAGATTGCTTTTTTTATAGTTTATTTTCGACAAGGTTTTTGGAAGAGCCTGTGATTTGTTAGGCTTAGGAACAAGAAGAACCAGTGATGTGATCTGTTTATTTTGGCTTGCCCGCTCTCAAGCCGCCAAAAAACGGCGACTTGAAGGCCAAAATAAACAGATCACATCGCTAATTCTTCTTGGCTAAGTTAATGAAATCACAGGCGATAAAGAAATTGTAAAAGAAAGGATGAGAAAAATAAAACTGGTCAGAATACATACTGTGTGTAATTAAGTATTATACACCAACGGTACAACAAAAGGTTTCAATACTAAAATCATCGTATTCTACATACTTGTAACAAAACAAAATCAGACTGGAACTAAGGTTTATTTGTCATGTCCAAAACTAATAATTATGAATCTTAACATAAAAATAGCTCTACACCCAGTAATGGGGCATGATTGATAATAATCATGCCCCAACACTTGACATAGAGCCAAAAAAGAAGCTATCACATCATCCAACCATCAGCTCCAAAATTTCTTATCCTAGTATGTCCTGCACGAGAACATAAGATAAGATATCAGGATGCTTTGATTTGATTATGTGATAGCTTCTTACGTTAATTCCTTTTATGATAAGTGTTACACTTATTTATTGCGGTTTTTTTGTAAAAACTCAGGAATCTTAATTCCACCTGACTCAGTATTATTCGTCGGTGCTGTATAGCTATGCGATTGGTAAGAATTATTATTCTGTGGTCTTTGTGTCTGATAAGAAGGAGCCTGGGATGGATTGGTATGATTCATTCCTGCATTAATTCCAGTATTCATTCCATTGTTTAATCCATTATTCATAGGCTGCTTATTATATGTAGGAAGTGTTCCTGACGCAATTCCAACCTTTTGTGTATTGTCATTCTTTAAAAAGCTAGCTGTCTTTAAAGGATTTGATTTTGATTTATCTTCAAGTCCTGTTGCAATTACAGTAATGATTGCTTGATCAGGAATGGATTCATCATACATCGCACCAAAGATAATATTTGCAGTATCACCAGCAAGTTCCTGAACGAAAGTAGCTGCTTCGTTCGCTTCAATTAAGCTAATATCACCAGAAATATTAATAATTACATGGCTTGCTCCAGCAATGGTAGTCTCCAATAATGGGGAAGTAATCGCTTGTTTTACAGCTTCAGTACATTTCTCATCACCAGTTCCAACACCAATACCTATATGTGCAACACCCTTGTCCTTCATAACGGTCTGAACGTCAGCAAAGTCAAGGTTAATTAAGCCTGGTACATTAATTAAGTCTGTAATACCCTGAACACCCTGTTGTAATACTTCATCCGCTTTGCGAAGAGCATCTGGCATTGTAGTTCTACGATCTACGATTTCAAGTAATTTATCATTTGGAATGACAATTAAAGTATCAACACTTTCTTTTAACTTTTCGATACCACCAATTGCATTGTTCATTCTTTGCTTCGCTTCAAACTTAAATGGCTTTGTTACAATACCAACAGTTAAGATTCCCATACTCTTAGCAATGTTTGCAACAACTGGAGCAGCACCCGTACCGGTTCCACCACCCATACCGCATGTTACAAAAACCATGTCAGCGCCTTTGATAAGTTCCGTCAATTCTTCTCTCGACTCTTCTGCAGCCTTTTCACCAATCTCAGGTTTAGCACCTGCTCCTAATCCCTTTGTTAATTTTTCTCCAATTTGAACGCAATGAGGAGCTTTACAATTTTTTAGATGCTGCTTGTCCGTATTGACACATATAAATTCAACACCTAATATATTTTCTTCAACCATGCGATTTACCGCATTATTCCCTGCTCCACCAACTCCAATTACAAGTATCTTTGCAGCAGAATCCGATTCATTCATTCTTATCTCAAGCAAGGTAGTTCCTCCTTCTCATTCATTCCTTCTAATATTACTAATACCTCGGTCATACTTTCCTTTTCTGTTAACGTAGCTGTCTATTTTTTAACCCAAGTACCCAAGATTCAATCATCTGATGTTTTGAGCACAATATCTTGTGCCTAATACCTTACAGTTTTATCATTCTATACTATATAATATATATAAAATGTAAAAATATCAAGTAGTATTTGCATTTTTTATACAAAAAATATCTAATTCAATGGTTTTGCTGTTATTTTTTTGTCATTTTCTTCATAGTACCTCATATCATAGCTTAAACTGTTTTCTGTGGCGGCTTTAAGGATGGCTGGAATCGCTGAAATCTGTGATTCATAAAAATCCTTTTTCCCTAATAAAAATTCATTATCACCACAATATAAGGTGACCTCATAACTTGAATTGATAAATA
Source organism: Bacillota bacterium (assembly GCA_023415655.1). Lineage (GTDB taxonomy): Bacteria > Bacillota > Clostridia > Lachnospirales > Lachnospiraceae > Lachnoclostridium. The sequence continues at coordinate 2,407 of JAEZKD010000265.1, forward strand.
CTTGATCAACCTCTACCTTAAACTTTTGTATGGATTTGGTAAGATTTAACATCATTTCGTACAAAGTACTCTTTTGTATTTCCAACGGTTCATTGAGAACAATTTTATCAAATTTTAAACCAGTGATCAAAGGAACGTTGTCAATACGTTCCTTTGAACTTTCGACGACAATACCATCTTTGTCAAAATACATATAGCTTCCCATGAGTTCTACGCAACCAACAATCATCTTTTCATATACTTTAACTTTAATTGTATGATTATCCTCCATAGAAACCTTGTATTTTTCGATAAATGGAATTGATTTTGGAGTGTTCAGCTTATATCTAAAATACAACATAAATGTAATTTGATCCATTTGATTGGTTACAAGGTAATCCTTGATCTCATCCTCTGTATATTGGGTGGAGCCCTCGACTACAAAATGTTTTAATTGAAAGGTACTTGTAACAAATAAATATCCACCAATTAAGACAAAACAGATCACACCACACATTATCATGAAATTTCTTCTGGTATGTCTTCGCTTCCTTAGTAAGCGGCTCACCATGGTCCCCTACCTCCTGCTTATCTCCATCTGATGTTTGCATTTAACTTTTGTAAATCACTTACAATATCAACATAACCTCTCTTTACAAAATCAAGGTTTTCTACAACTGTCTCTCCCTCTGCAACAAGACCAGCTATGATTAGTGCTGCACCTCCACGTAGGTCCTTCGCTATTACTTCACTTCCTATCAGCTTTCTTCTACCACGAATTCGTGCCGTATCTCCATCCGTTGAAATCTTAGCACCAAGCTTCACTAACTCATCTACAATTAAGAATCGATCTTCAAATATCTTTTCTACAATTATGCTATCATTGAGTGCTTCTGATAATAAAACCATAAACTGTGATTGCAAATCCGTTGGGAATCCGGGAAATGGACTAGTGACGATGATTTCTGGAGCAATGAGTTTTCTCTTTCTTTTGATGTGAGCCCAGGTATCTTCGATATCAATTTCGCACCCCATAAATCGTAGCACACGAATGACTTCCGTCAGATCCTCAGAAACTACTCCATGGATAAAGGCCTCCCCTCCACAAGCTGCTACAGCTGCAAGATACGTACCAGCTACAATGCGATCCGGTGGAATTTCAAATTCACAATCATGTAGGCTTGTAACCCCATCGATCTTAAGATGATTCGTTTTAATTCCTTGTATGTTAGCACCTGCACAATTCAAAAACTCACATAATGCAATCACTTCAGGCTCAATGGCTGCATTGATAATTTCAGTTCTCCCCTTTGCCATAACAGCTGCAAGTAACACATTTTCAGTTGCACCTACGCTTGGAAAACTTAAGGTGAGAATATTCCCATGGATGTTGGTTGCATCTGCATATAAGTTATCATCCTCATAAAAGATAACTCCCATTTCTTCCAATGCTTTTAGGTGTATATCCACCTTACGTTTCCCTATGGTACATCCACCTGGATATGCAATTTTAGCAATTTGATTTCTACCAAGTAAGGCTCCTAAAAATAAAAAAGAGCCTCTCGTCTTCTTTGCTTCTTCTTGTGAAATTTCATGTTTCGTGACATTACTGGCATCAATTTCCAAGTTAGTGTTGTCCCAATTTACGAGACATCCCATCCCTTCTAAAACATGGACCATATTTTGGACATCCAAGATGTTGGGACAATTTTTAAGTACGGTTTTTCCATGGTTTAGAATCGTTGCTGCGATCATAGGTAAAGCTGCATTCTTTGAGCCCTGTATATAAACTTCGCCGGACAATGTATGATTGCCCTGAATCGTCACTGATGACATAAAAATACCTCAAGAAAATAAATATATTACCATCTTATGCCATCAGCACAGAAATCGTTACTAACGCTCTTGGCTGATTCGATTGGACACACTAAGCACAAGCCCCATCTCAACAAGTAATACCATCAAAGAACTACCACCATAACTGATGAAGGGTAATGGAATACCTGTCGCTGGAATTGTGTTCGTTACTACCGCCACATTAATTAATACTTGAACTGCTATATGAGTAAATACTCCGGTAGCAATTAATCCACCATACAAGTCTGGTGCATTGATTGCAATCGTAAATAATCTCCACAAGAGCAATAAGAATAATAACAATACAGCTATTGCTCCAAACATACCAAGTTCTTCGCAAATGACAGAAAATATCATATCGTTGTGCGCCTCTGGAATAAATCCAAGCTTTTGCATACTTTGGCCAAGTCCTTTACCAAACAAGCCACCGGAAGCGATTGCATAAAGCCCTTGTAGGATCTGATAGCCTTTTGGATGAGTCTCTACATTCTTCCAAACATCAATACGCTCACTACGATAAGATACGCCAAAGATTAAGAAGAACGCTGCAATCCCAAAGATAATTCCCGATATTACAAAATACATTTTCTTTCTACTAGCTACAAAACATATTGCAACCATAATCGCTGCAATGATGAGAGCAGTACTAAAATTTTCAATTACAACCAATGCTAACAATGGACCAACAAAGACACATACACGAATAAATCCCATAAATTTGTCGAGTCGCCTTGGAGCTAACTGAACTATGTATGCAGTAAATAATACTACACATATTTTCGTTAACTCGGAAGGCTGGAATTTACCTAGTCCTCCGAGGGATATCCAACGCTGTGAACCTCCAGTTGCTTCCCCAAAAATAAGTACCACAGTCTGAAGAATCACGCAAAGTACAAAAAGAATGGTAACTGGTCGAAAGCGTATGATTGGTAGTTTCTTAATATAAAAGCGATAATCAATTTTAGAAACAATAATCATAGCTGGTATTCCAGCAATTACAAATAGCAGTTGTCGTTTTACGAATTTACCTGCATCTCCGTAATATTTTGCCGCATTGTAAGAACTGGTGCTATATATCATAACTAATCCAAAGCAGACCAAGAATATAATCAAAAATAGCAAGCTGTAATCATAATAATTTCTAACTTTTCTTCTCTTTCCTTGTTCCATCTCTTCCCTGGTCAAATGCTTCACCTCACTACAATTTATTCCTCAATTGCGTGTACATATTCTTTGAACATACATCCACGCTCTTCATAATTCTTAAACATTCCCCAGCTTGCACAGCAAGGAGAAAGTAAAACGGATTCACCAGGATTGGCATGCTCTGCACAAAAGTCAACTGCCTCTTTCAAGCTTTCCACCAACACGATATTTTGGATTCCAAGTCTAGTTGCTGCTTCTTTGATTTTCACTCTTGTCTGGCCAAGTAAAACTAGATAAGTCACCTTGTTGTCAAAGGCTTGAATCCATTCGTCATACTCATTATCCTTATCATAGCCGCCTGCAATCAAAAGTGTCTTAGTACGCATGGCTTTAATTGCTTGGATCGAAGCATCTGGGTTCGTACCCTTTGAATCATTATAATACTTAACTCCATGTTTGGTTGTAACATATTCGATTCGATGTTCCACTCCTTGAAAAGCTTTTAGAGCTGTTTGGATACAATTCAAAGGAACACCCATCTTTAAGGCAATTCCAACTGCAACCATTACATTCTCATAATTATGACGTCCAAGAATCTGAAGCTCATTAACATTGATAATATCAGTTCTCGTAATACCATCGCTATAAATAATGGTATCCTTCTCAAGAAAAAGTCCTTTCTCTAAAACTCTTGCACTAGAGAACCATAGGATATTCGTGCTTATCTTCTTAGCAGCTTCTCTAATCAAGCCATCCTCATAATTTAATATACAACAGTCTGAAGCTGTCTGATTCATCGTAATGCGCATCTTTGCTTCTACATAAGCCTCCATCGTATGATGGCGATTGAGATGATCCGGTGTGATATTCAAGATTGCACTTACATCTGGGCGAAAGGTAGTTACAGTTTCTAACTGGAAACTACTCATCTCTGCGACAGTTATAGAGGTCTCTTTCGTCTGTTCCACCATCTGCGTATAAGGTAAACCAATATTACCAACAACGTAAACATCGTCATAATAGGTTCTCATAATTTCACCGACTAAGGTTGTCGTTGTTGTCTTACCATTGGTTCCAGTGATGGCTGCAACCTTACCCTTTGAAAACTGATAAGCTAACTCAATTTCACCAAGGATTGGTATCTTACGATCTCTTAACTCATTTACATAAGGAAGATCGGTTGGGACTCCAGGACTTAATACAACATAATCCAAGTTATCCTTCCTATCCTCTGTTAATTCACCAAGTATAATTTCCCCTCGAAAGCCTTTCACAAGCCCTTCTTCTAAAGCTTTTTTATCAAGCTGGGTATTGGAGTCGTAAAGAATTGCATTTGCCTTCTTTTTCTCCAAAAGATTGAATGCAGCTATACCACTTTTTCCAGCACCCACAACCAATACTTTTTTACCTTCGAAATTCATAAATATGGCCTCTTTTCGTTAGATTCAATCTTCATCATTATAGGCTATTCACAATATAAAATCAAGTCGCTGTTATTCTCGATTTGTTCATTCTCTAATGGAAATTGCTCTGTTATTGTATCTCCATCACCAAGCCAATGCACCTCATCAAATGGATATTGTGAGATTAATTTTTTTGCTTCCTCTTGACTTAGCCCTAGAAAGTTTGGAACACTAAATTTACCTATATCATATTCTTTTACTTCTTTTTCATTGTAGGATGGTTCAATCCCAAGATATGGAAGTATATTGTCAAATAATTCAGAAATGACTGGCGCTGCAATCGTACCACCATAATAGATTCCTTCTGGTTCATCAATCATTACAATTGCCATAACCTTAGGATCATTGGCCGGTGCAAAGCCTAAAAAGGAGGATATATATTTTCCTGATCTTCTTGGTAGCTTTTCTGAGGTTGCTGTCTTACCACCAATACGAAAGCCAGGTAGATAGGCTCTCTTACCAGTTCCATCCGCAACTACTGCTTCTAGTAACATTTTCATCGTTTCAGAGGTTTCTTTTGAAACTGCACCCTCTGTAGTGTCATAAGTAAGTTCCTTTATGACTGTCCCCTCATCGTTAACTACCTGCACGCCAAAGTGTGGGGTTACTAAGGTACCTCCATTGACAATCGCGCTACCTGCACGTAACAGTTGTAATGGAGTGATTTGAAACGACTGACCAAATGACATAGTAGCTAATTCAACTGCACCAACATTTTCTAATTTATGCTTAATCGAATTAGCTTCCCCCGGTAAGTCTACTCCAGTTCTGTTTGATAAGCCAAGACGATCAAAATAATAATAAAACTTCTCCGCGCCTACTCTTGCTCCAATTTCCATAAATACTGGGTTGCACGAATTCATCATTCCTTGAACGAAATTCTCACTTCCATGTCCCCCCGCCTTGTGACAACGTATTCTACGATCTTCTACAATCTTATAACCTGGACAGTAAAAGTTGTCAGTTAACCTCACCACTTTCTCTTCTAGCGCTGCGGTCGCAGTCACAATTTTAAAACAGGAGCCTGGTTCATAGGTATCACTAATACAAGGATTTCTCCACATATTATTTAAGGCTGCTGCTTTTTGCTCGCTTGTAAGCGTCACATCCTTGTATTGCTCTAAATATGCATCACTAAACGAGTAAGGTTGATTCAAATCAAACTCTGGCACGTTCGCCATCGCATAGATTTCTCCATTCTGCGGATTCATAACAATTAAACTAACACTATTAGCACTTTTTGCTTCTAGTACCTTTTGGGCTGCTTGCTCCGCATACATTTGAATATTTACATCTAAGCTAAGATAAATGCTATTCCCTGCAATCGGTTCTATTCGATTCTCCGCAGCATCATCTATTTCAAGTCCATGTGCTGTTGTTTGTGTTAATATTGTACCATTAATTCCTTGGAGATAATCATCGTATTCCACTTCTAACCCAATAATTCCTTGGTTATCACTACCCGTAAATCCGATGACCTTGGAAGCCAAGCTTCCATATGGATAAAATCGCTTATAATCTTCATCGACCATAACACCGTCTAACGATAGATTACGAATATAATCTGCTGTCTCTTTATCGACATTGGACTTAATTCGTTCAATAGAGGAATATTTCTCTACTCTTTTCCTTACTGCTTCTTCACTTAGGGAAAGTGCAGAGGATAACTCCTTGATTACAAGCTCAGGATCTGTAATCTGATTATGTATGACTGAAATGGTACTAACTGACTTATTGGATGCAATTACAGTACCATTCCTATCATAAAGGACTCCACGCTCCGCTTTGATACTACGCTCGCGTTCATGAAGCTCCTGTGCCTTCACCGCATATTCCTCGGAAGCAACCACCATTAAATAAAACAAACGTCCCATGAGAAAGCAGCTAACTAAAAACACTGCTGTCACAACGTACGAAAAATTCTTTCGATTATAGGATTGATATCGATACATGTGCTACCATACCGTAAACTCTTATCATTCTATTCTATTAAGGGACGGCTCGTTTTATGCTAACTCTTTTTATTTATTCTTGAGCTTCGTCTTCTGGTATTGACCCATCATCGGTAGCATTTTGAATGGAACCATCCGATTCCCCTGGAATTGCTTGAGCATCACTATCGGTAAAAGGTTCTTCTTCTGGTTCGATTGGATTACCCTCTTCATCCAGTAATGGCTCTTCTTTCGCTTGAGGTAACTCTACACGATATTCAATATCACCCTCCGGAAAAATTCCAAGCGCTGGAAGAATGTCTTTTAATATTTGGCTAGTCAAGGTGGTGGCTACCGTACTACTAGCTTTCTTTGCATCATCATGAATCTCATCCAACACAACATAGATTACAATCTCAGGATTATCTGCTGGGACAGCTCCAATAAAAGATACTACATATTTTTTTGCTGCACGTGGGAACTTTTGAGCAGTACCAGTCTTTCCACCTACTAGGTACCCTTCCACCTTCGCTGGCTTTGCAGTACCCTGATCAACCGTAAGATAGAGAGCTTCCTTTAAGAATTCAGAAGTTTTTGCAGAAACTGTCTCATTTAGTACAACAGGTTCTACTTCATCGACAACAACTCCTTTATCATTTACAATCTCCTTCACTACCGTAGGCTGATAATAGGTTCCACCGTTCACTAAGGAAGAGAAAGCTGCTACCATCTGAATCATAGTAACATTAAATGTCTGCCCAAAACTACTTGTTGCTAATTCTGTAACATTTAAAGAACCAGCATCCAAAAGGATTCCCTTTTCTTCCCCTGGAAGATCAATGCCTGTCTTTTTCCCTAAGGAAAAACGGTCCTGATAGATGCGAAAAGCATCCCTACCAAGCTCCTCACCCATGGTCATCATCGCTGGATTACAGGATTTCATGAGACTCTGTGCAAGTGTTACTTGGCCATGCGTGTCGTTACATTTAATTCTCCAACCGCCTACATTCTTAAAGCCAGTACACATAAATGTTGTTGCTGGTGTTACCAAGTCTTCTTCCAATGCTGCAGCAACTGTCAAAGGTTTAAAGGTGGAACCAGGTTCATAAGTATCACTGATGCAAAAATTACGCCAAATTTGGTTCAATGCCTTCAGTTTCTCATCTTCCGTCATTGAAGCAATCTCAACTTCAGTATAATACTTGGATAAATCAAATGGATCATTTAGATTAAAGCTATGACTATTTGCCATCGCATAGATTTCGCCATTGTTAGGATTGGCTACGATGACACCTACATTGTTTGCGCCTATCTCTTCCATGTACCTAGCAATGTGTTCTTCTACTAATTGTTGCACATAGATATCAATGGTAGAGATTATCGTGTTTCCATTGACTGCTTCTTTTACCGTACGAGTCAAATTAAGTTCTGAGTCATAATATCCATAGACACGACCATTCGTTCCATTGAGTGTCGAGTTATAGTATTGTTCCAGTCCCCAATTTCCAACATCACCTGCACTTGTATAGCCAATGACATGAGAAGCTAAGGAATCGTAAGGATAGGTTCTCTCATATTCCTCCTCAAACCAAACTCCTTTGATACTTTTACTTTCACTTTGTAAGGCTTCAAATTGACTAACCAAATCATATTCTTGCTTTTTTAACAAGATTACATAAGAGCTATCCGGTTTTTCTGTGAGTATTTTTCTTAACTCTGTTTCGTTTAAGGTAGTAAATACTTCACACAAGGCTGTTAGCGTTGGGGTAACATTATCTTCATCGGTCAATAATACCTTTGGATCAAGTATGACATTGTAAACTTTTTTACTAATTGCTAATGGTGTTTTGTTACGATCTAATATACTTCCTCGCTGATATGGAAGTGTAGAGCTAACATAGCTTTGTTGAGATAATACTCTTTTCTCATATTTTTCCCCATCCGTATGATTCAGGTAAATCAATCTTCCGATGAGCACGCACATCAATAAAATAAAAATAACAAAAATAAATAAGAGTTTATGCTTCATAAATATGCGGAATTTTTTCGGTTCTTTTTTCTTCCCTTGTTTTCTCATGCTTTACTCCCCTATTTTACACAGCATCCATGCCGATTTAGTAATTGTATCATCTTAGTTCTTCATCCTTTGAAATTATTTTAATCGTTAAACGAAATCTGTATTTTTTAAGTGTTACTATCATCTGAAAAAAGCAAGAAGTATCCATCCATTATCAAATCGTGATGTTAGATATCTTCTTGCTAAATATAATCTTTCATTGGTTTTCTTATATTCTAATTGTCAGCAGAAGGGATCGTTTCATATTGTCTGACATGGCCAGATTCGGTTCCTTCATAAGTAATTACATCATTCTTATTTGGGTAAACCATTCCGAGCTCACCTACTGCAATATTATAAACCTCATTCAAATCTACTGGTTTGTTGATTGACAATTCCATCGCATCATTTTTATCGGTTAGCTCTGCTAACTGAGCTTCTAATGATGTAATCTGTTTCTCTTTTTGAATAACATCTGACTGCGCCTGTAAATAATTGAAACATACGTAAAGCGTCACTATCATTGCTGCTGACAACAATAACATCGACACAAAGTCAATACCTCTTCCAACATGTGGTTGACGGCTTGGTCTTGTCTTAGGGTTTTGATCCACACTTCTTTCAGGACGTGGGACAACCTGTGGCTGTCTACGATAACGATCATAATCCCTTTGTGGTGCAGCATTCAACTGGCGTGCGGTATTTCCTGAAATGTATGAGGTTTGATTTAATTTTCGTCTTTGATTCGCATCCATGCAGACTCCCTCTCTTTCCTACTAATCTGTTTTCTTTTCAAAAACTCGAAGTTTAGCGCTTTTTGATCTTGAGTTCAGTTCCATTTCTTCTTCCGATGGTAAAATAGGTTTTCTTGATATATGAATTCCCTGTGATTTTTTACCACAGACACAAACTGGGAAGTTCGGTGGGCATACACAAGGATTTTCATGCTTCTTAAAAGCAACTTTCACCATTCTGTCTTCCAAGGAGTGGAATGTAATAATACAAAGCCTTCCTCCTTCGTTTAATAACTCAATCATGTCGTCCAGTGTATCGTTTAAGACATCCAACTCTTTGTTTAACTCAATTCTTATTGCTTGGAAAGTTTTTTTTGCGGGATGACCGGTCGCCATTCGTATCTTCATTGGAATCGCAGCCTTGATTGCTTCCGTAAGTTCATAGGTTGTTTCAATTGGTTTTTCACTTCGTACACGTACGATGTGCTTTGCTATATTTTTTGCAAACTTATCTTCTCCGTAGTCACGGATAATTCGATAAAGTTCTTGTTCACTATAATCATTAACAATATCCTTTGCAGTCATTAAATTGCGATTGTCCATTCTCATATCCAAAGGAGCATCCTCTTTGTAAGAGAAACCTCGTTCTACTGTATCCAGTTGATAGGACGATACCCCAAGATCTAGCAGAATCCCGTCTACTTTATCTATATTAAGATCCTTTAGTACCTTTTTCATATCGCAGTAATTACTGCGGACAATGGTAAGTTTGTCCTTAAATTCTAAGAGACGTTCACTAGCAGCTTTGATTGCATCTTCATCCTGATCAATACCAATGTACCTTCCCTTTGGACCGAGGCGCTTTAATACTTCATAAGCATGTCCACCGCCACCGAGCGTTCCATCTACGTAAATCCCGTCTTCTTTAATCTTTAGATTCTCAATTGTTTCATTTAAAAGTACTGAAATGTGTTTAAATTCCATCCTATTTCCCTTCCTGTTGTATATTAAAAGCTAAGTCCAAATTCCGACATATGTTCTGCGATATCGTCCATATTATCGTAGCTATTGCTTTCCCAACGTTCTTTACTCCATATTTCTATCTTTGATAGCACTCCTACAAACACAATATCCTTATCCAAACCTGCTTGATTTCTCAAATTATTCGGTATTAATATTCTGCCCTGCTTGTCCACTTCACACTCACAAGCTCCTGCCATAAAGTAACGCTGCAATTGTCTTGCTTCTTTATTGCCCGGAAGGTTTTTAAGTTCTGTTACAAAGTGCTCCCATTCCTCATTAGGATATACAAACAAGCAGCCATCCAAACCTAGAGTAACAACAAAATGTTCACCGAGAGCATCACGAAATTTAGAAGGGACGATAATTCTACCCTTCGCATCAATCGTATGATTGTATTCTCCCATAAACATATGTATCACCTACCGTTTTTCGCCCCACTTGGCTCCACTTTGAACTACTTTTCACCACTTTCCACCACTTATGTCTCCATTTTACTCCACAATGAAGTAAAAATCAAGTTTTATTATAAAAAAAAATGCCCATTATATCTCAACTTTTCAATGTAAAAAGTGAGTATAATAGGCATTACGAAACAACAACAATTTTATCTATGTTTTTTTAAATGATAACGTTTCCAAATAATAAATATAAGACTAGTTATTACAAGCAAAGCTGATAACATCTGGGACACTGGCATCGGAGAACCCCAAAGAAAAAGTTGATCCGTACGGAGCCCTTCAATCCAAAATCTTCCAATACCATACCCTGCCAGATAAAGACTTAAAACTTCTCCATCAAACCTTTTATGCTTGCTATAAAGTATTAACCCAATCAATAAAAGAAGATTCCAAACCGATTCATACAAAAAGGTTGGGTGTACCGAGATATATTCCACTCCCTCAATCATTTGAGTATTGTTACGTATCTCTAAGATGGCTTCTAAGGCTTCTGGACGTGAGGAATATTTGGAGTATAACCGATCAAGAGAACTGGTATAATCTCCTCCAACATGTTTTAAGTTTAACTGCATAGAAAATAGTCCGTCATAAAACTTGCCAAAGGCTTCCCGATTCATAAAGTTTCCCCATCTACCAATTACTTGACCTATTAAAAGGCCTAGCACTCCTGTATCAGCTAAAACTCCAAAGGAAATTTTCTTAATTTTACAGTACACAATTCCAGTGATTACAGCTGCAATGACACCACCATAGATGGCAAGTCCACCAGTACGTAGATTTAGAATGCTGAGTAAATCGCCTTTAAACTCATCCCACGTAAATATGACGTAATATAGTCTTGCACCAATCACTGCAAATAAAATTCCATACAAAGCAAAATCCCAATATATATCAGGATTTTGTCCAGTTCTTTTCGCTTGCCATTGAGCAAGTAAGACACCACATACCATTCCTAGAGCAATGATGATTCCATAATAAGCGATATCGATACCAAATACCGATATACCACTACCTAGATTATGAAATTCAATCCCTAGATTTCGAAACAGAATATCCGATTTCTCCATTCATACCCCACTTTCTATTATACATTAAAGCGGAAAAGAACAACATCGCCATCTTGAACCACATATTCTTTGCCCTCGGATCGAACTAAACCTTTCTCCTTTGCAGCATTGTAACTTCCACACTCTACTAAGTTCTGATAGCTTACGATTTCAGCACGAATGAATCCACGTTCAAAATCAGTATGAATTTTGCCAGCAGCTTGAGGCGCTTTCATCCCACGAGTAATCGTCCAAGCTCTTGTTTCCATAGGACCAGCCGTTAAGTAACTAATTAATCCAAGCAAATGATAGCTGGCACGGATTAGTTTTTCTAGACCAGATTCTTCAATTCCAAGGTCATCTAAGAATTCCTTTTTTTCTTCATCATCTAGTTCTGCAATTTCTTGTTCAATCTGTGCACAGATTACAAAAACTTCACTTCCCTCTGTGGCAGCTAACTCTCTTACACTTGCAACAAAGGCATTGTCAGCAGCATCGTTGCTTAATTCCTCTTCACGAACATTCGCAGCATAAATTACTGGTTTGCTTGTCAAAAGGTTCATTGCAGATAACATTTCTTGTTCTTCTTCGTCATCGGTCGTAAACTGCTTCGCAGGCTTACCATCTTCTAACAATTGTTTTACTCTTGCTAAAAGATCTGCTTCCTTTGCAAGAGCTTTATCATTCTTAGCCCCTTTGATTACTCTACTTAATCTACGTTCAATTACTTCAATATCACTAAAAATCAATTCAAGATTGATTGTTTCGATATCACGTAATGGATTTACACTTCCATCCACATGGATGATATTTGAATCCTCAAAGCAACGTACAACATGTACAATCGCATCCACTTCTCGAATGTTAGCTAAGAACTGGTTACCAAGACCTTCTCCCTTGCTAGCACCTTTTACGAGACCAGCAATATCTACAAACTCAATTGCCGCAGGAATGATTCGTTCCGAATGATAAATATCAGATAACACTTTTAATCTAGCATCTGGGACAGGAACGATACCAACATTAGGGTCAATTGTACAGAATGGATAATTTGCTGATTCTGCTCCTGCTTTTGTTAATGCATTGAATAGCGTGCTCTTTCCTACATTTGGCAATCCGACAATACCTAGTTTCATTTTTTATTACCTTAACCTTTCTTTTGTTCACATTTCTAATCCTTAGTCATGTGCTTCTATCATAATTAAGATACCTTTTTCAAAGGTTATCTCACATATTTCCTCCACTGCTACATTACTGATTCCTATGCTTCTACCAGGCTTTAATGTATATTTATCAAGAGGATATAAAAAGCCTTTCAACGATAACCCTTCCACTTGCTCCATAAAAGGAAGAAAGGAAATGTAGTTTGCTGAAAGCTTTGATTTTTCTATCGTTATTGAGTGATTCAATAAACGTATGATATTCTGTTCATCGACTAGCACTCCTTGTATCTGATGTTGCAATAGACGATACAGCATATGAAGATTCGCCATCGTATGGTCAAATCTCCCCCCCATTGCACCAAGGAAAACTACTTCATCATATCCCAAATCAATACAATAGTCAACAGCAGATTCCGTATCCGTTTCATCCTTGATCGGAACTAGCTGTATCTTTTTCGTTCTCTCCTTCTCCTGGTACTTAGCAACAAGTTCAGATGATGCAGTATCAAAATCACCCACAATTACATCAGGAAGAAGATTTAGTAAATCTACATACTTTAATCCATTGTCAACTGCAATCAAACAATCATAGGATTGATTTTTAATATAGTGTTTCGCAAACTCTAAGTTTAATGCTCCACCCGCAAGTATCAAAGCTCGTTTCATCTACCAAAGTAACCCCTCTCTATTAGCGATCGATTCGATCTCTTGCTTTTTTAAGCTCACGCCGCTGCATTTCATATATATATTTTGTTAACGTTTTGCTCGTTTCTTTAAAACGACAGCCGTAATAATATCGGAAGTTACCATGTCTAGCTTCAAAAAAGCGAACGACGATTGCCTCACACTTAACTTCACCATATTCAGTACTAAATTGAAAGAAAACTTCACTGTCAAGGTCGATTAATTCATCGCTATAAAATCCAACCCCGACCTCACTAATATCACGAAGCATTGCAATGCAACTTTTTAAACGAAAGCAATCCGTAATTTCCAAAGGATTTCCTTCTTCCATAATCTTGTACTGTAGATCTATTGGTTGATTAATCAAAACTCGATATGCATTTCTTCGATTATAGGATTCTCCTCGTTCTAGTGACATCAGACAATGAAACTGTTCTCCATCTAACTCAATCATGCCACCCTTTACATTGCTCCATTTCCACATACGGTCTTCTTTGCGATACACAAGATCTATCACATCCGTATCCAAAAATTGAAATACCCGTTTTGAGCTAGCAATTAAGCTAATGCATATTCGACCTTCACTTGCTTCTTCAATTTTACTAACTACCCGATAATTATAACCATCTCGCTCAATGAGTATCTCGATTGGTTTACCGACTTTCGTTTCCCCCAGGAACATAAGCAAAAACCTCCTTAAATGCTATGACATTCTTTTCAATATCACCTTTAAAAATAGAAGTTCCCGCAACGATTACATTTGCTCCAGCTTTGATGATTTCAGCCACATTCTCTTGCGTCACACCACCATCAACTTCAATATCAATCGAAAGTCCAGCACGTGTTACCATTTCCTTTAGCTGTTTTAATTTTTCGATAGTTGACGGAATAAACTTTTGCCCCCCAAATCCTGGATTAACCGACATTATTAATACCATAGACACTTCTGGCAGAATGTATTCTAACGCCTGTAACGGTGTTGCTGGATTAAGAGCAACCGCAGCCTTTAATCCACGTTCTTTAATTGCCATAATCGTACGATTTAAATGCTTGCAGCTTTCTACATGGACGCAGATAATGTCTGCACCTGCATCTGCAAAGGCATCCACATAACGAATTGGTTCTTCTATCATGAGATGAACATCAAAAGTTAAATTGGTAACTTTTCTAAGAGCAGCTATCACTGGCATACCAAATGAAATACTAGGCACAAAGCTCCCATCCATTACATCCAGATGGAGATACTCTGCACCAGCCTTTTCGACCTGTTGAATTTGTGTTTTTAAATCTGCAAAATCTGCCGCTAATATTGAAGGTGATAATTTGTACATAAACTCCCGCTTTCTAGTATTTTTTCCGATTTTTTAACTCATCAAAAATCTGACAGTAGTTATCATAACGAGTCTTACTAATCTTTTCTTGTGCTAAGGCTTCCTTAACCTTACAGTCCGGTTCATTGATATGGTTACATCCATTGAAACGGCAACCTTCGCTATACTCCATAAATTCTGGATAATAGTCTTTTAACTCTTTCTCTTCCATATCAGTAATGAATAAAGAACTAAATCCAGGCGTATCCAGTAAATACGTGTGGTGTTTCATCGCAATGAACTCTGTGTGTCTTGTCGTATGCTTTCCACGCTTAATTTTTTCCGATATCACTCCCGTTTCCATCAAAACTTCATCTTGAAGCTGATTAGTCAACGAAGATTTACCAACACCGGAGGGTCCAGCAAGTACTGTTACTTTTCCTTTTAGAAGCTCTTTGACATAATCAACACCCTCAGACGTCAATGCATTCGTAAAGATTACTTGATAACCTGTCATTCGGAAGACATCAAGTATTTTTTGACGATCTTCATTCGAACTTTTATCGACCTTATTAAAACAAATGATAGTTTCAATACTTTGTCGTTCCATCATTACCAAAAAACGGTCCAGTAAATTGTAATTTGGTTCCGGGTCAGTCACTGCAAAGATCACAACTGCTTGATCAATGTTTGCAACTGCTGGACGTATCAATTCACTTTTCCGTTCTTTAATGTCTGTTATATTTCCTGTTTTTTTATCATCATCGAGGATGACGACTTCTACGTCATCCCCGACTAAAGGTTTTATCTTACGATTACGAAAGATACCTTTGGCTTTACATTCTACTTCTCCATAGCCTTCAATATCTACATAATAAAATCCTGCAATTCCTCTAATAATTTTACCAAGCATTCATTAATTCTCCGCTGTCAAATAAACACTCCAAGTTTCTGCATATGGATCATCATTGATATACATACGTACAATACCATTACCTTCATAATTTCCTTCTACACGTACGTTCGCAAAATCACTATCAAAGGTATCATAAGAAGATTCCATCTCTAGTATTGGAGTAAATTCTCCATCCTGTTCTAATTCAAGGTAAACAACACCACTGCCTCCGACATCAAATGGATTCGAGGTAATGGAAACATAACCTACATAGGTGCTAGGTGTCTCTACTGGAGGTTCGGTTGGTTGTTGATTATCAGGAGTTACTGTAGGCTGTGATACTTCTGGTCCAATACTAATGGATACATTCACACTTGTTCCAATAGGCACTTGTTGACTCACCGTATATCCTTGGAGACAAATCAAACCATTCGCATAGACAGAACTATTAATATACGTACGTTCACCTAACGTTAACCCAACCTTTTCTAATTCCGCTTTTGCACCAGCTTCATTCATACCTAAAACACTAGGTACTGATACCATCGTTACACCGGAACCCTTACTTACCACAACTGTGATTGTCTCACCTTTGGTTACATATACAGGAGTCGCAGCATTGCTAGAACGTGCAGGTTCTGTACGAATTACCATACCCTCTGCTAGGTCTGCATTCTCTTCATAAACTGGATTTACAACAAGACCTAAATCTTCCAGTTGTTTCTTCGCTTGTTCATACGTACGGTTATATACATCTGGCAATTCCACCGGTTCTCGGCCTGCACTAATCGTTAAAGTAATCGTAGCATTCTTAGGTACTTCGGTTCCTGCTGGTGGATCTTGATTGGTGATACTACCAGCTGGTATTGTGTCATGATATTCCTCTTCCTCAGCATAAAGAATCGTAAAGCTTTCGGAACGTTCAAGCAAGGAGGTTTTCGCCATATCACTTGTAAGTCCTACGACCTGTGGGATTTCAACTAGTCCATCTTCCACAGTTACCGATGGAGTTGGCGTCGCTTCGATGGTAATGGAAGGCGTTGGTGTTAAATCAACTTTTTTATCAGGATCCACTGAATTTAAAAATTTAAATACAATAAATAATACGGTACCGCCAAGTAAAATCGCAGCTGCTATCATACCAATAAGAAGTACCTTCTCAACTTTGGAATCTACCGTATCTAGTTCTTCCTCTTCTTCCTTCGCTACCTTATTAATACTCTTATCCTTATTCATTGTATCATAAGTAGTAATTGGGGTTTTTGCCGCGCTCTTGATATGACTCATCTCATCATCGGTAAGATGAATGGTTGGCGAATCACTCACAGCTCCACTCGCAATCACAACATAACTACCATCTTTATCGATGATGGAACGCTTTAAATCTGCAATCAAATCTGCAGCCTTAAGATATCTGCGTTCCGGTTTTTTCTGCATACATTTTTGTACAATCTTTTCAACACTCACTGGAACATCTGGATTTAACTCACGTAATGGAGTTGCTTCGCCTTGAATGTGTAAGAGCGCAACCGAAACACTATTATCGCCTGCAAAAGGAACTTCTCCACTAAGCATCTCATAAATCGTTACACCTAGTGAATAAATATCACTCTTTTCATCGCTATATCCACCTCTTGCCTGTTCTGGTGAAAGATAATGAACTGAGCCAATCGCATTCTGTGTCACAGTATTCGCAGTCGCAGCCTTCGCAATACCAAAATCCGTAACTTTTACTTTACCATCACGGGAAATAATAATATTCTGTGGTTTGATATCACGATGAATGATGTGATTGTCATGAGCAGCTTCCATTCCTTGAGCAATCTGAATTGCAATACCTACTGCTTCCTTTACTTCAAGCTTGCCTTTTCGTTCGATGAACTTTTTTAGGGTAATTCCTTCTACTAATTCCATCACGATATAGTATAACCCATCATCATTCCCAACATCATATACATTAACAATATTCGTCTGGGATAATCCTGCTGCAGATTGTGCTTCTGCTCGAAATTTGGCTACAAAGTTTTTATCACTTGAATATTCTGGTTTTAATATTTTGATTGCTACATAGCGGTTCAGACGGTGACATTTTGCCTTATAGACGTCTGCCATCCCACCAGAACCAACCTTATCAATAATCTCATATCTGTCACTGATAAACATTCCGGGTTTAATCATTTAAATACCTTTCACCTTTCTCCTCTTTTTCTCCTAACTCCCTATATACAAGCTAATACAATTGCGATATTATCCTTACCACCACATTCATTGGCTCTTTGTATCAATTGTTGTACCGCAACTTCTAGGTTGTTTTTGTTCTGATGAACAAGATTAAAAATTTCAGAATCGTCGATCATATTAGATAAGCCATCTGAACACAACAAAATTATATCATTCTCTTTTACAACAACTTCAAAGAAATCTGCCACTACTTTCGCATTGGCACCAACGGCTCTTGTAATGATGTTCTTTTTAGGATGAAATCTAGCTTCCTCCCTTTTCAACTCACCAGTTTTCACCATCTCTTCCACTAAAGAATGATCCTCTGTAATCTGCTTTAGTGTATCATTAATTAAGTACAATCGGCTATCGCCGATGTTTGCCACATACATGATATGTTCTAATACAGTTGCTAACACAAGGGTAGTTCCCATTCCTTCCAAATCACTCTGCATCTTCGACTGTTGTATCAGAAGTTCATTCGTTTCAATAATTGCATTCTCTATCATTCCAATGACAGTTTTTTCTGAGCTGTTAGAAATGTTTGATACAATAGTTTCCACACAAAAGCGTGAAGCGAAATCCCCGGCATTATGTCCACCCATTCCATCCGCAACAATAAAAAGGTTTGGTAATGCACCAACAGATTCTGTATTGCAGTAAACATAATCCTGATTCATTTCTCTCTTCTGACCTACATCCGTAGCTGAGTATGCTTTCATGCGATTATTTCACCTCCTGGCCTGTCATTCTTTCTTGATAACTCTTACGTAATTGCCCACAAGCAGCATTAATATCTGAGCCCATTTCTCTTCTAATAGTAACATTTATTCTGTTTTTTTCAAGTATATTTTTGAAATTCTGTATATTCTCACCAGAAGTACGTTTAAAATCACGCTCTTTGATTGGGTTGACAGGAATCAGATTTACGTGGCAATTCATCCCCTTAATTAATCGACATAATTCTCTTGCCTGAGCAGGAGTATCATTCACTCCTTCAACTAAAGAGTACTCAAAACTAATTCTTCGCTTCGTTTTTTCATAATACTCTTTGCAGGCATCCAATACTTCTTTCAGGGAGTATCGATTCGCTACCGGCATAATTTTTTTACGATCCTCGTCATTTGGAGCATGTAAGGACAAAGCAAGAGTAATCGCTAAGTCTTCCTTTGCAAGCTCTCGTATCTTTTCAGCAAGTCCACAGGTGGATACCGTAATATTTCTTTGCGAGATGTTCAACCCTTTTTCAGAGGATAGCATACGAACAAAACGTACAATATTTTCATAGTTATCTAATGGTTCTCCAGTTCCCATCACAACCACATTACTAACACGTTCGTTCGTAAGCTTTTGTATCCGATAGATTTCATCCAACATCTCAGACGTTGTAAGATTTCGTGTGAGACCTCCGATGGTAGACGCACAGAAACGGCAGCCCATTCGACATCCAACCTGAGAAGAAATACATACGGAATTCCCATGATGATATCGCATCAACACACTCTCAATGACATGACCATCTGGAAGTTGGAATAAGAATTTAATCGTTCCATCGATCTGCGATTCATATCGTTCGACTTCCTTCAAACAGATCAAATCAAAATGATCCTTAAGCTTCTCACGTAGTGCAGTTGATAAATTAGTCATCTCATCAAAACTATCAACTAGTTTTTCATGCAACCATTCATAAATCTGAGCTGCTCGAAATTTCTTTTCACCCAATGTTAAAAGTTCATTCTCTAACTCATGGATTGCTAATGATTTTATATCAATTTTCAAAATCTTACCTCTTTCTTAAACGAGCAATGAAAAATCCATCGGTATTCCATTGATTCGGTAGCACTTGGAGATAACCTTGCTTCGTCGTTTCCGACCAAAGCTTTTGCGGAAGATATGGATTGATCTCCTCCAATTCAAAGCCTAACATCTCTAAATATCGTACATTTTCAAGGTTTTCCTCTGGGTTGATTGTACACGTGCTATAAATCAATGTTTTCCCTGGTTTCACATAGGTTGTGACTACCTTTAGGATTTCTTTTTGTAGCTTAGCTAACTCTTTCATAGACTCGAGTGTCATATTATATTTAATATCTGGTTTCTTGCCAATGACTCCCAGACCACTACATGGTAAGTCAGCAATGACCAAATCAGCTTTTTCAATTAGTTCATTCTTTAACTCAAGTGCATCCGCAACCATCGCAGTAACATTCGTTATTTTAAGTCGCTGTACATTCTGTTGAATTAAATCCACCTTATAAGGTGTCTTATCACAAGCAAGAACATGACCTGTTCCCTTTAGAAGCGAAGCAATATGAAGTGCTTTACCACCAGGTGCTGCACAAACATCAATGACATAATCATTCTTCTTTACATCTGCAATATGTCCGACTAGCATCGAACTTTCATCTTGTATGGTAAATAATCCTTCATTAAAGGCTTCCATTTTCTCCAGTGAATCATAGGAAGCAATTCGTAATGCTTCCGTTAATAGATGCCCTGGTTGTACAACAATTCCTTCTTGTTCTAACATCGCAGTTAATTCAGAGACCGAAACTCTTAGTTCATTACAACGAATGGTTGTTTCCTTATCCTTTTCAAAGGCTGCTAGAATCTCTTTTGTTCCTTGTACTCCATATTGCTTTGACCAAAAATCAACCAACCACAAAGGGGTTGAGAACTCATAGCTCAATTTCTCTAGCTCTGTAAACTCATTTGGGATTTGATACAATACCTCTTTTTGGCGTACCATGGTTCTCAAAATACCATTGACAAAGCCAGAGAGAGAAACAAAGCCTCTTTTTTTTGCCAACTTCACCGCTTCGTTACAGATTGCAAAATCTTGTATCTGATCCATATACTTTAGCTGATAAACAGCCATTCGTAATATGTTTCGTATGATCGGTTTCATCTTTTTCACTTTTACCTTAGAGAATCGATCTAGGTCATAATCAATTGTAATCGTATGTTCAATACAACCAGTAACGATTCGAGAGATCAAGGCACGATCTTTCTTTTCTAGCTCACTTGCTTTTTTTAAACCTTCATTGATTACAACATGGCTTAACTTCTTTTCTTCTAAGATTTCGATTAACATCGTAAGCGCAATTTCTCTTGCGTTCATTTTCTATCCTCCATTAGTCATTGCGCCTTCCACGGTTTCCAAATAATAAAATCAAACGTAATAACTGTAAAATCGACGCTGCTGCAGCTGCGACATACGTTAAGGCTGCAGCTGTTAGTACTTTTCTTGTCTTTTTTACTTCATCCTGTTGTAATAATCCATTGTTAGAAAGTATCGCCAATGCTCGACGAGAAGCATTAAACTCCACTGGTAAGGTTACAAGCTGAAAAAGTACCGCTGCAGAAAACATCAGAATTCCAATTGTAATCAAGGTCTGTGAGTAGCCCATAAGCACTCCAAATAGAATCAACGGCCAGGATAAGGTGGCTCCAAAATTGGCAACAGGCACTAAAGCAGCACGTAGCTTTAATGGAGCATAAGATTTATGATCTTGAATGGCATGTCCACATTCGTGAGCTGCTACGCCAATCGCAGCTACAGAGCTACTTCCATATACAGTATCCGACAAACGTAACACTTTACTTCTTGAATCATAATGATCGGTCAAATTTCCTCTGACATGTTCAATGGTCACATCATAAATACCTGCTTGTCGTAAAATACGCTCTGCTGCCATAGCTCCTGTTAAGCCTGAGTAAGAAGAAACCTTTGCGTATTTTGCATACGTTGATTTCACCTTTAAGGATGCTAATATACTCAAAACTGCACCAATTAGAACGAGATAATACGTTGGATCAAAATAAAAACCATATCCAAAACCAGGTCCATAATACAAAAAGTTCATTTTGCTACCTCCCGAGCACAATTCCTGCTTCTAAGACAAAGCCACGTAAAAAGTCACCAGTCATCATGCGCTTCTTACCTTCCATCTGTAACTCTAATACTTCAAGATACCCCTTTCCTGTCTTAACAACAAAGGCATCTTTTTCTACCTTTACAATCGTACCTTCGACATAATTATCATCAGTACCCTCGTCCATGTCATCCAAAACCCGTGCCTTCCAGATCTTTAGCGTTTTACCATTGAGCTGTGTATAGGCACTTGGCCAAGGGTTCAAGCCTCGTATCAGACGTTCTAAGCTAATCGCATCCTTTGTAAAATCTAGATTTCCAAATTCTTTTTTAAACTGTCTTACATGAGTTGCTTTTGAATCATCCTGCTTTTCATATACTGCAGTATGATTCTTGATTTGCTCCAGTGCAACTAACAATGCATGTGCTCCAACTGCGGCAAGTTTATCATGAAGAGTTCCAGCGGTTTCCTCTGGGTCAATTTCAACTTCTTCTTTGTAGATCATATCTCCAGTATCAATTCCAGCATCCATTTTCATAATTGTGACACCAGTAGTTTGTTCTCCTTCGATAATCGCATACTGGATAGGTGCTGCACCACGAAATTTTGGTAGAAGGGATGCATGTACATTGATGCACCCAAGCTTAGGTATATCTAAGAATTCTTGAACTAAGATTTGTCCAAAGGCAACTACAATAATAATATCTGGATTCAAGGAGCGAATCTCTTTTATAAAGCTTTCTGCTCTCGCTTTTACTGGTTGATAGATTGGCAGATTATGCTTGAGTGCTACCTCTTTTACTTCAGGGTAGGCCATTTCCTTGCCTCTTCCTTTTGGTTTATCCGGCTGCGTCACTACTGCAATCACTTCTATGTCGGAATCAAGCAATGCTTCTAATATCTTTGCTGAGATTTCGGGTGTTCCCATAAATATAGCTTTCATCTGAAAAACCTCGTTTCATCATCATTTCAACAGAATAACTTCAGATTATTTGTTATTCCTCTTCCTCTACGTTTACATCGCGTAAAGAACCCTCTACAAGATCAACGTATAACTTTCCATCTAGATGATCTAATTCGTGACAGAACGCTCTTGCTAATAAGCCTTCACCCTCCATCTCAAATTCCTTCATATTTCGATCAAAAGCTCTTACCTTCACACGATTAGGTCTCGTTACCTTACCAGCTTTTCCCGGTACACTCAAACAACCTTCATCACCTACTTGTTCTCCATCCGCTTCCACAATCACTGGGTTAATAAGAACAATTGGTGAATCACCTTCCTCTGATACATCAATAGTAACTACTCTTTTTAGTATTCCAACCTGTGGTGCTGCTAAACCTACTCCCTGTGAATCATACATAGTATCTAGCATATCGTCAATTAAAGTCTCAATTTTTTTATTCATTTCTGTTACTGGTTTTGCTACCTTATTAAGGATCTCATCTCCAATATAACGTAAATTTCTTATAGCCATCTTATCTCTCCTTTTTATCAATTTGTTATATCATTGCTACTATAAACTAAGTCTTTCGATTTAGTTTTATCAAGTTATTACTTATAATAATATTGTTTTATAAGTACATTAATTTAGTACTTAAATTTTAGTACTTTAGATTTTATACTTCAAGTTATTACTCTTTATTTTAGTCTTTATCTTTAATACTTCTCGTTATTACTCTTGATTTAAAACTTTGGTTTCAATACTTCAAGTTATTACTCTTGTATTAAGACTTTTGCTTCAAACGTCTAAATTATTAGTCTAAAATTATGACTTTTGTTCAATGCTTCTTACTATTACTCTAGATTTTAGACTTCAACTTCAATACTTATAGTTATCACTCTAGAATTTAGTTTTTAGCTTCAATACTTAGTAATTACTCTAGAATATATCACTTTAGATTTTATACCTCATCTTACCACTCTAGAATTTAACATTCTATAAATAGTCTTCGCACATCAATACTTAAACTTTGCCTGTGATTTCAACACCTTTATCAAGAAGAATTATTGGTGTCATGTGTATTTCTGGCCTTCAAGTCGCCGCTTTTTGGAGGCTTGAGAGCTGGCGAGCCAGAAATACACATGATACCAATAGTTCTTCTTGTCGAAATACTTAATTAATCACAGGCAAATCCACAACCTAACATGTGCGAAGTTAAAAAATCAGTACCCAATCATTGGGTTAAAATCGTACTGAACGGTTGCTTCCTTCATTCGTGTAGAAACTTCGGTATAGCGTTCTAAAAAATCTTTTAGTAGGGTAAGTCTATCATATTCTTCATCTTTTATATAGAGGATTCTTCGATAAATATCATTAATTTTTGATAAATTTGCATCCGTAGGACCAATAATTTGCATTTCATCGGTAATATTTTCATGTTTCATCCATTCTTTGGTAGCCCCTGCTAAAAGCTCCGAAACCAAGGTTGCAGAATCTTCCTTCTTGGAAAGCACTAAAATAGCCATGATATGTGCTATTGGCGGATATTTCATCAACTTACGATAGTTTATCTCATTTTCATAAAATTGTGCATAATCTTGTTTCGCCGCAGAAACAACCGCATAATGCTCTGGTTGATACGTTTGTATGACTACCTCGCCTTCCAACTCTCCACGACCTGCTCGTCCAGTGGCCTGTGCTAATAATTGATAGGTTCTCTCAGCAGCTCGATAATCATTTGCATACAATGACAAATCAGCAGCTAAAATTCCAACCAAGGTAACCCCTTCAAAATCATGCCCCTTTACTATCATCTGAGTTCCTACTAAGATATCTGCTTTATGATTTGCAAAGGCACTTAAAATTTCCTCATAGCTATTCTTTCCCTTTGTAGTATCTGCATCCATTCTGAGGATTCGTGCCATCGGGAATTCCTTTGCTACCATAGCTTCCACCTTTTGAGTTCCTGTCCCAAAGGCAGCAATATACTTTGACTGACAACTTGGGCACGTAGACGGTGCCTTTGTTTCATATCCACAATAATGACACTTTAGCATGCTATTATTATGAGCTGTCAAAGAAATATCACAGTGTGGGCACTTTAAAACCAAACCACAGCTTCTACAAGAGACAAAACCTGCAAACCCACGCCGATTTAAGAAAAGCATAATTTGTTGTTTTTTATTCAAACGATCAAGAATGAGTTCTCTTAGTTTTGCACTAAAAATTGATTTGTTTTGATTTTTTAACTCTTCTTTGAGATCCACAATATGAACCTTTGGTGTGTTTGAAGTTTTTGCTCTTTTTTTCAGTTCAAATAATCGATATTCGTTTGTTTGAACCTTATGATAAGCTTCCAACGAAGGGGTAGCAGATCCAAGAACAACAAATGCATGATTGAGCTTTGCTCGCATGATTGCAACCTCTCTCGCATGATACTTTGGCGGCATCTCACTTTTATAGCTACTTTCATGCTCCTCATCAATGATGATAATTCCTAGATTTGAAAACGGAGTGAATAGTGCAGATCTTGGTCCAATCATAATATCGACTTCGCCCTTTTTTGCACGATCTATCTGGTCAAAACGCTCTCCAGCAGACATTTTAGAGTTGAGGATAGATACACGATCTAAAAAACGTTTTCTAAATCTCATAACAGTTTGATAAGTCAAAGCGATTTCAGGGATTAACAAAATTGCTTGACGCCCCTGTTGTAGAATATAATCAATGAGCTCCATATATACTTCTGTTTTACCACTGCCTGTAACACCATGAATCAGATAGGTATTCCTAATACCCTTCTCATAATCCATTACAATATCATCCACGATTCTTTGTTGTTCATCATTTAAGATTGTTTTCATCATGTTCTGTTCTTGATTGGACAATGGATTACGATAAGCTATTTCTGACTCAATAAGAATTAATTGATCATTTAATAAGGACTGAATCGTTGTACGTGAAATCTTAAGCGTGTTTAAAACATAATCATAGGATAGAGTACGATTATCATGAAGTGCTGATAACAGCTTAACTTTTGCTGTGTATCGTTTTCTCGTAAATTCTTCTATGGCTTTCCTTAACTCTTCTTGTGTAGCATTGCTTGTTATCGTTCTCTTTTCTACTTGTTTTACACTCTTTTTTACTGGTATTACTGTCTTTAATGCATCATTTAACGTACCACCATAATTTTCCCGTATAAAACCTGCTAACGTAATTAATTGTCCTTCAATCGGCAATTTCCCCTCTAATACGCTGTCAATCGGTTTGATTTTATGTTTATCAAGCTTGGAAATCTCCGAAATAGAAACAATATATCCCTGGATTTTTCGATTTCCTTTGCCAAAAGGAGCTAAAACAGCAGCTCCTACAACGGCTTTCTCAGAAAGTTCTTCTGGAATTGAATACTGATATGTTTGATCCAGACTTTCCACAGAGATATCTATAATTACATCAGCGTATCGCATGAATGATCAACCTTTCTTTACGAGATTCACAAGTACTTCTAATTGCATACCGCGGGAACCTTTGAATAGTATGGTATCCTTTTTTTCTAATAGCTTCATCAACAATTCCCCTGCTTCTTCCTTCGTCTCACACGAATGGACTTGAATGAGAGAATTCACATCACTCACTGCTTTTGCAATTTGATCCGCTTCTTTTCCAATCGTGATTACTATATCAATTGTTTTTGATGAATTCAGCGCATTTTGAGACTGTTTTGCTAGATACTCTCCAACCTCATAGTGGCAACGTTTCGAGATTTCACCAAGTTCTAAAATATCTGCTAATACTATAATTTTTCGATGATCCTTTGGTAATTCTAATAGTACGTTAATCGCACCCTTCATCGAATCAGGGCTTGCATTGTAAGTATCATCGATCACTGTTATCTCATTCACCTTTTCAATCCCACCACGCATTGTAATCGGCTGATAGTTAAGAAGGCCTTCTTTTGCAATGGATGGAGCTATTCCAAAGTATTCTGCAATGAATAAAGCAACTAGCGCATTTAATACATTATGTTGGCCAAGTACAGACAATTGAATGATTTCCCCTTGAGACTTTTCTTGCTTTTTATTATGATAGATAAACTCTGTTTTATCACCAATCGTCTTAATATGACTTGCATAAACATCACATTCTTCATCGGTTCCAAAGGTAACAACGGTCGACTGCTTCAGCTTTTCTACCGTTTCTAATGATAGGTTTATTTTATCAAGAAGATGTGTTTTTTCTTTGTCATTTTTCTTAGGATTTGTGAACGCATCGTAGATTTCTCGCAACAATGGATCGTCACCATTGACAAGTAGCACAGAACCAGGTTCAAAGTAATTACAAATATCAGCTTTTTCCTTACGAATGTTCTCCATTGTCTTTAATTGCCCAATATGAGAAACACCAATATTCGTCATAACAGCAAAGGTAGGTCTTGCAACCTTGCTAAGACGTTTCATCTCACCAAATTGACTCATTCCCATCTCAATCACAGCGATGTCATGTTCCTTTGTAATCCTTGTCATCATCTGTGGTAGGCCAACTTGACTATTCATATTCTTGTCAGTTTTTAAGACATTCATCCTTGTCTCAAGAGCTGCTGCTATCATCTCTTTCGTGGTCGTTTTACCTACACTTCCAGTAATTCCAATGAGTGGTAGACTAAACTGTGAACGATAATCCTCACCAAGTCGTTGAAGAGCTGTTACGGAATGCTCCACTTGAATGTAGGTCATTCCCTCGGTTGCTTCTTCTACCTGGTTACGCATAGTAAAGGTACACTGCATTCCAGTTTCCATAGCATTTTTAATGAAGTCATGTGCATCAACACGCTCTCCAATCACCGGAACAAATAAGGTCGTAGCATCTCCATATCTTGAATCCGTACTAAATTTATCTATCTTTTTACTACCATCACCTTGAAGTATAGTACCCCCAACAATCTTCGCAATCTCTTCTATCGTAAAAACAGCCATAGTCATTCCCTCTCTAACCTAATTTTTCCTTCTCTTCTGGTGTCATCTCATCTAAAATCTCTTGAATCAAATCACGTTCATCCATATGGTGCTTTACCCCACAGATTTCCTGATAATCCTCATGACCTTTTCCTGCTAAAAGGATGACATCACCATCTTGGGCATTTAAGATACAATAACGAATTGCTTCTTTGCGATCACAGATTGCTATAAAGTTACCTGGCCCCTTTTTCACACCAGTTATGATATCATCTATAATTGCCTGTGGTTCTTCGTATCTTGGATTATCAGATGTAACTACGGTTAAGTCTGCTTTCTTCGAGGATATCTCACCCATTTCAAAACGACGATCTCTGGAACGGTTTCCTCCACAACCAAACATACAAACCAAACGCTTTGGCTCATATTCACGAAGTGTAGTTAATACACTATCTAAGCTCATCGCATTGTGTGCATAATCAATCATCAAAATAAAACGCTTTGAAATTGCGATCGGTTCCACACGACCTTTGACTTTAATGGAACGCAATGCTTCTTTGATCTTTTCTACTGGCACCTGAAAATGACGGCATATTGCAATTGCAGTTAAGGAATTATAAACTGAGAACTTACCTGGAATATCCACTTGGACAGAGAAATCCATAAGCCCTTTTACCTCATAGGTAACTCCTAAGCTTCCTAGGGACGAATGCAAATCTACATTGGTAGCTCTTAAGTCTGCAGCTTCACTCAAACCATACGTTTCTACGCTACAGGTATGACCTTTTAATATCTCATGTATATTCTTATCATCTACATTTAAGATACCAACTTTACACTGTTGAAATAGCTTTGCTTTGCTTGCTGTATAATCAGCAAAATCCTTATGTTCTCCTGGACCGATATGGTCTGGTTCAAGGTTCGTAAAGATACCAAAATCAAACGTAAATCCACCAACTCGATACAGCATTAAACCTTGAGACGATACTTCCATAACGACACATTCGCATCCTGCTTCCACCATTTTTGCAAAATATTCTTGAACCAGATAAGATTCTGGAGTTGTATTATTGGCTGGAATCACAGTATCTCCTATGATCGTTTCAATCGTACCAATAAGCCCTGTTTTGTATCCTGATTTTTCAAGAATGGAGCGTACCATGTATGCAGTCGTTGTCTTCCCTTTGGTACCTGTAATCCCAATTGTTTTTAATTTTGTTGCTGGGTGACCAAAGTAAGCTGCAGACATAAAGCTAAGTGCTTTTCTCGTATTATCCACTTTTAGGATCGTTACTAAGCTTGAGTTAACTGTAATGTCATCCTCTACAATCAATGTACTAGCTCCTAGTTCCACTGCTTTTTGTGCGTAGGAATGACCATCACTCATAACACCTTTGATACATACAAAGACAGAACCTTCTTTTACTTTTCTAGAATCAAACTCTAATGTTGTTATATTGCAATCAACATTACCTTGCACAACCTCATATTGTAATTCTTGTATTAAACTTGTTAACTTCATATTTTTCCTCACTCTTCTTAGATTCTGTATCACGTAACGATCCGTTACAATTTATTATACGTCACTTCGTTTTGTTCATGCACATGCAATTTTTGCTTATTGTTGGCATTTCATGTTTATCATAAGCTAGTTCCTGTTTAATTACAACTACCTAAGAATATTCTACTACTCATTTGGGAAATCTTCCACATTAATTACCATGCACGACAAATTCCCACGACTAATAAAAAGCCGTGGGAAATAATTTACATCATATCATATATTTGCTCATATTTTTTCGCTGAAGTATTCCATGAAAAATCTTTTGCCATACCTCTATCAATTAACTTATTCCATTCACGTTTTTTGTTATAATAAATGTGCTTTGCATACCGTATCGTGTCAAGCATCTCATGAGCATTGTAGTTTGCAAAACTAAAACCAGTTCCTGTGCTTTCATATTCGTTAAATGGTTCTACTGTATCTCTTAGTCCACCTGTTTCTCTGACAATTGGTACAGTACCATAACGCAAACTCATCAATTGACTTAAACCACATGGTTCGAATAAAGAAGGCATCAAAAAGGCATCACAAGAAGCATAAATCTTATGAGAACGTTCATTGGAATAGAAGATATTAGCCGAAACGCGGTTACCATACTTCCAAGCAAAATGACGGAACAGATTCTCATATTTTTCTTCTCCCGTTCCTAGCACTACAAGCTGCGTATCCTCAGCGCATATTTCTTCAATGACATAATCGACTAAATCCAACCCTTTCTGGTCAGTTAGTCTTGAAACAAGTCCAATCATAAATATTTTATCATTTACATCTAAGTTCAATTCCTTCTGCAGTGCTTTCTTATTCTTACATTTTTCTTTGCGAAAATTAATGGCATTATATTTGTATGGAATGAAAGGATCTGTCTCTGGATCATATTCGGCATAATCAATTCCATTCACAATACCAACCAAACGATTCGAACGAGCTCTCATCAATCCATCTAGCTTCTCACCATAGAAAGGCATCTGGATCTCATTCGCGTACGTGTCACTTACTGTGGTTACGTAATCTGCATATACGATACCACCTTTTAAATAATTGGCATCTCCATACGCTTCTAATTTGTCAGGGGTAAAATAATAATCAGGTAATCCAGTGATGTCTTTTACTGTCTTTTTATCCCACACACCTTGAAACTTTAGATTATGAATAGTCATAACTGTTTTGATATTATGATAAAAATCACTATCTTGGAATCTATCATGCAAATATACCGGTATCAATCCAGTCTGCCAATCATGACAGTGAATAATATCCGGACGAAATCCTATGACTGGTAATGCAGAAAGTGCAGCTTTACAAAAAAATGCAAATTTCTCAATATCTTCATGTATATTACCATAGGGTTTCATCCCTGCAAAATAGAACTCATTATCAATAAAATAGAATGTAACACCTTCGTATTCCATCTCTAAAATACCAACATACTGACTTCTCCATGCTAAGTCCATATAAAAATGAGATTTATAGTTCATCTTATATCTATATTCTTCTGGAATAGCCATATATTTAGGTACCATTACCCGAACGTCGAAACGCTCTTTGTCTATGTACTTTGGTAATGAGCCGACAACGTCAGCCAACCCACCGGTTTTTATGAATGGTACACTTTCCGATGCTACAAATAAAACCTTTTTCATAGTAACGCCTCCGCTATTTTTATCATTCTCGTATCTCATATCATAATACAATACAATCCTATCCTATTATATTATATAATAAGACTAAAAAAAAGAGGATTTGTATACTTTTTTCTTGTCTTTTTTTAACTTTTTTGTACAATTACATTCTTAGTTTATATTCTAAGCGAATCTTATCTGCAATAAGTGCAACAAATTCGGAATTCGTAGGTTTGCCTTTGCCGTTGCTTACTGTATAGCCAAATAAATCATCAATGGTATCCATCTTTCCACGGCTCCATGCAACTTCAATTGCATGTCGAATTGCACGTTCTACACGGCTAGGGGTTGTCTTATGGCGCTTAGCAATGGAAGGGTAAAGCTGCTTTGTAATAGAATTAAGCATCTCATTGTCATCAACTGACATCATAATTGCATCACGTAAGTATTGATAACCTTTGATATGAGCAGGTACCCCAATTTCATGAATGATATTGGTAACATCGGACTCTAAATTCTTTTCTTTGTAGGAATTTGGATTATCAAAGGTATTCAACTTATGGTTTTCTACTAAACGTACATGGGATTCTGACTTTAATTGCTTGATACGACTTAATACCATATTATTATCAAATGGTTTTAGGATGTAGTAGCTTGCACCTAATTCAAAAGCGTTTTCTGTCACTCTTTCTTGTCCAATCGCAGTTATTACAATAAATGACGGGGTTTTCTTCATATCATTACTTTTTTTGATTTTCTCTAAAACTCCTAAACCATCAAGTTTTGGCATAATCAAATCAAGTAAAACCACATCAGGACTTTTCTCCTTAATAAGTTCTAAAGCATCAATGCCATTCTCTGCCTTACCTAAAACGTCAATTTCTCCATCGCTCTTTAACACTTCTTCCAGTAAATTCAGCATACGAATATTGTCATCGACAATAACTACACCTATCTTCCCCATGACCAGTCCTCCTTTAATTTTCATATTCCCCTGCAGTTAGGCGCCATAACTGTAAGTTTTATCTCAACAAAATACAAAATTTTGTTTTTGCATATATAATCTTTTTACTTTGTAGAGGTTCTGTGATATTTCAACATCACTTACAAAAGAATTATATCCAGTTATTACCAATTAAGCAATTCTATTTTAACGCATTGTTCGACAGTTTGTCAATATTTTACTGTTTAAAAGTTAGATTACTTTATTTATCTTTTGTTTTAGATAAAAATTCCCTATTGCAGAATCTGTAACATATTTTCTATAAATGTTCCATAGCCCATTGTCGCATCACGAATGAATACATGCGTTACTGCACCAATTAATTTACCATTTTGTATGATAGGACTACCACTCATTCCTTGTACGATACCACCTGTTAATTCAGTTAAACGATGATCTGTTATTTTGATTACTAATCCTTTACTCTGACAGTTACTAAAATCAATTTCAGTAATCTTAATGTTGTATTCTTTGATTGTTCCATCCACATTACAAAGAATCGTTGCTGGTCCAACCTTAATATCTTGTTTTAACCCAACAGGTATTGGGTTGGTGTAAATGGAGTTGGAAACCATCTTTACAACATTATTCTTTGTGTTGACACTACCAAAAATACCTTGAACCGTATTGACACGAATGGATCCTAACATAGAGTTATCACTCTCATGAATGATGCCACTTAATTCACCAGGTGTACCTGATTTTCCTTTTACGATATTAACAATCTCTGCATCGTAAATATTTCCTTCTCCAACATTCATCAAGATCCCTGTATCTACATCGGTGATTCCATGACCTAAAGCTCCAAATTCACCGTTCGTTGTAACAAAAGTGAGCGTTCCAATTCCTTGAGTATCATCTCGAATCCAG
This sequence comes from Bacillota bacterium, assembly GCA_023415655.1. Classification (GTDB taxonomy): domain Bacteria; phylum Bacillota; class Clostridia; order Lachnospirales; family Lachnospiraceae; genus Lachnoclostridium. The sequence continues at coordinate 35,199 of JAEZKD010000265.1, forward strand.
CTTCCTATCTTATATTCTCCATCTGCTGTTTCTACTGGTTGTACGGTTACTTCAACTTCGACTCCATTTCGTAATACGCTAAGAGAAATTGGATTACCATTGGACTCTTGAATTAATTTGATAAGCTCCTCTTTCGAACTAATCATTTGATGATTCGCTTTCATAATATAATCACCAGTTTTTAAGATACTTAGAGAGGGATCATAATTTAAACCATCCTTGGCTGTCACTTTTGCAGTCCCAAGCACAAGTATTCCATCTGTATTTAACGTAATTCCAATGGTTCCACCACAAGGAATTACTTCTACCGTATCAATAACATCTAATGATATCTCTTTCAGTGATAACCAACCAAAAAGTTTAACTACAACCTTGTAAGACCCTATTGCATCGGACTGTAGTGAAAAAGGTTCGCTTAAGTCAATGTTGAGTGAGCCGTCTTGTATATTACTTTTATTCTGTTGAGTAACGCTAATATTATCTGATAAGATATCTGCCTTCATTGGAACCGAAAGGTTAAAATCCTGTTCCTTGCCTGCGATGATTCGAATTCGTTCTGGAATCATAGAATTCACTTTATAATATGAATAGATGATGATACCGAGGATTGTTAATGCTAATAATACATATAACATTCGTCGATATTTTTTTCTTATGGGATCGGCATTCTTTTGACATTCATATTCTTCACGCATACTAAATTCCTGCCTTTCTATCCAATACAAAAGGATATACTTTAGTAGTATATCCTTTTCATGAGTTTTCATATCGTTAGTTAGTATGCGTATTAAAAAAAATATCAAACTAGGAGATAAAGTCTGTATTACCATGACTCTTTATGGAATATGCAAGAGATTTCATCTCTTTCGCACTGTTTAGAACGTTTTGGGTGATTTTGGCGCCTCCCAAAATTCTTGCAAGCTCAGATATTGCTTCTTCTTCCTTTAATTGGCGAATTTTAGTATTCGTTGTCTGACCATCTGTATTCTTCTCAATGACATAATGTGTATCTGCCATCGCTGCGATTTGTGGCAAGTGTGTAATGCATAAAATCTGATGTTCTTTTGCTAAGATACCTAGTTTTTCAGACACCTTTTGAGCCGTTCTACCACTAATTCCGACATCAATTTCGTCAAAAATTAAAGTTGAAATATCATCTTTTTTTGCCATAACCGATTTGATTGCCAACATAATTCTTGATAACTCACCACCAGAAGCAACCTTTGCTAAAGGTCTCATTGGCTCACCTGGATTCGTCGATATTACAAACTCAATTTCATCAAAACCATTCACTGTATAATGATCTAGTTGCTTAAACTGAATGTCAAACTGTACATCTAAGAAATTCAAATCAACTAAGGCTTGTGTTAAACGTTCGGATAGTATCTTTGCTTTTTCTTTTCGAATGATGGAAAGCTGTTCACAAACTTTTTGCATAATTTCTTCTTGTATCTTTATTTTTTGCGTTAATTCGTGTAGATATTCATCATAGGCTTCGTACTTTGCTTTTTTCTCTTCACATTTTTTATAATATGTAAGAATATCTTCAATACGATTACCATATTTGGCTTTTAAATGATTAATTAAATTTAAGCGTTCCTCAACTTGAACGAGTTCTTCACTCGTATCTGACAAATGATCCATATATTCCGCCACATCACGATTAAAATCATTCATTAAGCTTTCGATATCATTCATCTGTAAAAGCAACCCATTCAACTTATCATCTAAGGAAGCTACCTTTTGTAATTGTTTCACTGCTCTTGATATATTAGTGGATGCACTATCATTATCTTCCGAAGTTGCACTATATGCATTCGATAAACTCTCTGCGATATTACTAGCATTGCTCAAGCGCTTATATTCACTTTGCAGCACCTCATCTTCTGATATCTTTAGCTTCGCTTCCGAGATTTCCTTCATCTCATATTCTAAAAAGGATAACTCTCGAAGACGCTTGTCCTCGTCAACGACAGAATTCTCAAGTTCTTCCTTGAGTTTATTATATTCCGTATATAATTTTGCTATCTTTTCTTTATAACTATAAGCTTCTTCTTTTGCAAACCGATCAACCATATTCAGATGAACATTCGGGTATAATAAGGATTGATGTTCATGCTGACCATGGATATCCAACAAATATCCTGCGATGTCTTTTAGTATCTGAGTGGTTACATTCTCACCATTGACTTTATTGATACTACGGCCATTTTGCAAAAGCTTACGCGATATAAGTATCTGATCATCGCAAAGTGTAATATCATTCTGTTGCATTAATTGAAAAACTTCCTTACGGTCAGATTGAAAAACAAGCTCTACTAAGGCATATTCACTATCTTTTCGAATGATATCTTTCGTTGTCTTTGCTCCTAGTGCAAAATTGATAGAATCGATCAAAATCGATTTACCAGCTCCCGTTTCACCGGTCATAATATTCAGATGATTTTGAAAAAAAACTTCCACTTCATCAATGATTGCAAAGTTCTTAACATGTAAACTACAAAGCATAAAGGCCTCCATTGGATTTCAAAAAATCAAACGTATGTTCTGTTTTTATCATCTTAGCATATCCGCATACTTTTTTCAAGTAGAAAAATGAAGGCCAATTTTGTCTGTTTCTCATTAACCATTCATAGGATGCATCAACGGAAACATAATAGTATCTCTTATATTATCCGTTCCCATTAAGACTTGTAGCACCCTGTCAATTCCCATTCCCCAACCAGAAATGGGCGGCATTCCATATTCCATTGCCATCACATAGTCATCATCCATAACCATCGCTTCTTCATCCCCATTTGCTTTGTACAATGATTAGTTAAGACCAAGTATCCTATATTGGAAAATCACATTTGCCTTCAAAAAAGGTAGAGATACATTTTTAAAACCAAAAATGTATCTCTACCTCATATTTCATTATTGTATCTTAGTTACGGTTACCTTACATGTTAATCTTCGTCCGTTGACTACTGCATAAACGTAAGTTGTTCCGATTGCTCTACCTGTTACTTTTCCTTGGACTACAGTTGCTATTTCTTGATTTTCAACATCCCAACGCACCTTCAAATCCTTGGAACCAATACCATCCACCTCAAGACTAATCAAGGTACTTGTATACTGCGGTAACTCTACATTCGTTTTGCTTAAACCAACCACAAATACTTTAATTGTTCCTCTTCGTCCAGATTCCGTCATAACTGTAATATTCGCTGTTCCAATTGCCTTCGCGGTAATTTTTCCTGTTTTTGAATTTACACTAGCTACTAAGTTATTATCTGAACTCCAGGTATAGGTATCTGTTGAATTATTTGGAACAATGGAAATTGCCACTGTTTTTGTTTCACCTGGTGACATTACTAGTTCCGATTCAGAAATCGAAATTCCGGTACTTGCCACTGGTGCAATGACTCTTACATAGGTGATTGCCTTTACTCCACTCGAATCCTTAGCTTTCGCTGTTATGATAGCATCTCCAGGCGTCAAACCAGTGATCGTTCCATTTTTATTGACTATGGCAACTTTGCTATTATTAGTAGTATAGGTTGGTGTTTTAAAAGTTGCATTCGCTGGTCTGACCGTTGCTTTTAGCTTATAGGATTTTCCTTGTACAATCGTGATATAGGATACGTCTAAGTCGATACTTGTTACTAGTCGTACAACTCTTACTCTACAAGTAGCCTCTGCACCACTTCCATCGGTTGCTGTTACTGTAATATTCGCTACTCCAAGCTTATGTCCTTTGATTCTACCCTTATCATCCACTGATACAATTGATTTATCACTGGAGGACCACTTTAATTGCTTATTTGTTGCTTTTTCTCCATTGATTGTGGCAGTCAGTGTAAAGCTTCTTCCAAGACCAAGACGATACGAAGTACGGTTTAATTTGATTGAAGTTACTAATTCTTCTACCGTTACCATACAATAATCTTTGTAGTTACCATCATCCGAGGTAACAGAAATCATTGCAACACCACCACCAACGCCGATTACACGTCCCTTTTGATCAACGGTTGCTACCTCTTCATTCGAACTTTCCCATGTGATTCCGTCATCGTTTGCTGATGCTGGTAATACACTTGCTTCTAATTCTAATTCATCGCCAACATAAATGGTTTCTTGTGAACTGCTGATTTTAATACCTGTTACCGGCTGTAACACGGTGATATTACAATATGCAGTCGAACCACTCTTTGTCTTTACCATGATAATCGCTTTACCTGCACCTTTTGCAATGACCTTACCAGTCTTTGAAACCGTTACTACCTTCTTATCACTCGACTCCCACGATAAAGTTGTCTCCGTAGAATCGGCTGGTGTTAAGGTTGTCTCAAGATAATAATAATCACCAACATTCATCGTCAATTGCGTAACATCTAGTTTTACTGCTGTCGCCGTACGGCTTACTTTAATCGTACAAGTTGCAATATACCCTCCATCGTTTGCTTTCAAGATAATGACTGTAGTACCTACACTTCTTGCAGTTACAAGACCTGTCTTATCTACAGAAGCAACTGAGGAATTGGAGGAGCTCCAAGTTACAGCTGCATTGCTCGAATCCGATGGTTTAACTACATACGTAAGACGGAACGTTTCTCCAACATACATATCTCTTGATGTATAATCGAGTGTAATTCCTGTCACCGCTTTCGTAACCGTTACATTACAGATTGCTGATATTGTACCATTCACTTTCGAAGTTACAATCACGGATGCTTTCCCTGATTTCTTTAAAGTAACCTTACCATTGGCATCTACAGTAAGAATCGAAGGATCTGAAGACTGCCACGAAACTTCCTGTTCTTTTGCCGCATATGGCTCAATCGATGCATATAGTTGGAACCATTTATCCGATAATGGAACTGTCACATCCGTCTCTGATAAAGTAATCTTCTCAATTGGCTGATAGACACGAATGAGACTGGAGCCAACCACTACATTATCTTGATTGATTGCGCTAATAACAGCCACACCGCCACTCACACCAACTACCGTAGCAGACAAGTTATCCATCGATTTAATCGCTACTACCGATGAATCTGAAGTAACCCAGTGAAGTTTCACATTATTAATCTTTGGGTCCACCGTTGCATTGATGGTCAAATTGTCATTGATTGCTATGTCTTTTTGTGTTGGATCTAACGTAATCTTTGTAACTGTTTGAATGACTCTAATATTACAAGTTAATCTTTTTACAACACCATTGATGTTTTGTTCCACCGTAATTACTGTAGACCCAGGTTTTACACCCGTAACAAGTCCTTCTTCATTTACAGTTGCAACTGATTTATCACTAGACGTCCAAGTGATTGGTGCTGAGTTATTCGATGCTGTTAGTATCAGCTGTAAGGTACTCCCAGTATAGATGGTTGCATTGGTCGTATTCAAGCCAATGCCATCGACTACCTTAACTTCCATCGTATCATCTTGTCCACCTCCAGCAATACCAGCTGCTGTTGCATTCATCTGTATTGTAGTAACACCGCTACCAACACCAGTAATCAAACCTCCCAATGGAGTAACTGAAGCGATGTTTGCATCACCTGAGATATAGTTAAACCAAGATTTATCTGGTAAATTGGAATTAGCTAAAATATCATAATAATCTCCTACGTTCATAGTTATGCTATCGTGAGCAAAGAAAATTGGCACAACTACTTTGAATTTTAATGTTTTAATAAACGAATTATCTTCCCCAAAATCCTTTGAAGGTCTTGCTGTAATATAGTAGGTACCAGCTTTTACATTCGTAAAGCTAGCACTTCCACTATACTCACTTAATGTCATATTGATTAAATTACTCTTTTTCGGATCAATTACTTCACCTGTGATATTATCACCCTTATGTATGGTCCAAATCAAGTTTGTTGATTTCGTAGCATTCGTGTCAATTGTAAATGAATTACTTGTAGCAGTAAAGTTAAAGGTATCTTTCATATCATCAGTAGTATTTGATACTTTACCAGTTGGTGCTACAAACACTGGGAATGAAATGGATTCTGATTTATTTCCATAAACCGTTGTCGTCTCTACTGTGATTTTTGCAGAACCTGCACCAATTGCAGTCATGATACCACTATGCTGATCTACCTTAACTACTGTCTCATCACTACTTGTCCATTGAATGGCCGGTTGTGTTACGGTAATTGCAGAAGGCGAGCCAACCGTATGGTTATTAACACCAGTTTGATATTGTACATTTCTTAATTTTACAAGATAATGAGTAAAATCCGCTGCAGATCCATCATATTTTAATTGAAACCCTACGTTATTACTCGTATCTCCATAGCTTAGGTTATTGATCAAACCAAACTTATCAGAGCTAGTTGTATTATTGGGTACGTCGATTTCAAGTGGTACGTATATCTGACAATATACCTGATAATCCATACCTTGATAAGATATAATTGCAGCTAACTGTGAGTAACCAGGTCCTACTGCTGTTACAATTGCTTTGTAATTTGAGGTAAATGATACCGAAATTACATTTTCATCGTAAGGAAGCCACTCAACCTTTACATCGGTTGGAATACTTCCGGATGAATGTGCAAGACCGATTTCCTTTTGTGTCCCAGTCACTGTAATCATCTTACCATTCTCAACATTTTGAGAATCCGCAACCATGCTGAATCCTCCAGGTGCAATCGTTACTGTTGCTGCCGATGCCGATGCTGTCGAAGACATCGGTGTGATTACAACCTCACCAGTTCCATTTGCAACTGGAAATAAGTTCATAAACAATACTGCAAACAGCATTAAAATCGCAATTCTTCTTCTTCCTTGAAATTTCATTCGTAATCCTCCATAATCGTATGCGAACAATGTTGGTTGAGTCCTTTATAGACTGTTACCTAGATTGTATTCATCATTTATGACAGTATTATGTCATTTTTCAACCTATACATTGGTTATCGGCAAATTTTCAAATTTCTTAAGATTTTTTTGAATTTTCTAGCGAATTTATAAGTTTATAACCTAAAAAGACCTCCTTATCACCGTAAGTACAGTCATAAGAAGGTCAAGTTTTACACTACCATCATTTAAATACCATTCGGTATCATCATAAAACGAAAACTTTGCTTGTTTTCATACTTCTCAATTTAGATATTCATACTTAATGAGCATTTCATGACGAAATTTTATTCATCCCAGTTGTGGTACACCTGCTGAACATCATCATCTTCATCCAACAAATCAAGAGTACGATTGATGTTCTTTATGTCCTGCTCATCTGTTAATTCAACATAAGTCTGAGGAACCATCGTCACATCTGCTTGTACCATCTTAATTCCTTGCTTTTCAAGAGCTTCGCGAACTTCACTAAACGCATCTGGAGAAGTAAAAATCTCAAAGCTATCGTCCTCTTCACTAAAATCCTCTGCACCAGCATCTAATGCCATCATCATAAGGTCATCCGCTTCTAAATCACATTCTTCCTTATCGATGATAATTTGTCCTCTTTCATCGAACATATAAGATACGCAACCTTGAGTACCAACACTTCCGCTACCTTTGGTAAATGCATTTCTAACATTTGCTGCTGTTCTATTCTTATTATCAGTTAACGCTTCTACGATAATTGCAGTCCCACTTGGCCCATATCCTTCGTAAGTAACAAATTCGTAGTTAACATTATCACCTTCACCAGCCGCTTTTTTAATGCTTCTTTCAATGGTATCGTTTGGCATATTATTGGACTTTGCTTTTGCAATAATATCTTTCAATCTACTATTGTTGTTAGGATCAGCACCGCCTTCCTTTACAGCAACCGCAATTTCACGACCAATTCTAGTAAATATTTTACCCTTCGCCGCATCATTTTTCTCTTTTTTATGTTTGATATTTGCGAACTTTGAATGTCCTGACATATAGTATACTTCCTTTCCGATTCGAAATAGCCATCCAATATTCTACCACGGTTTTTATGTCGTTTCAATCTATTTTTTATAGGATAGAAAACAGTACTGATTTTATTTTATTAAGACTTATTTACCACTTTTCACAAGCTTTGAAAGCTTCTCCATGACCTTCACGGTATCTGGTACGGTACGTATTGCACACATAATGGTGTCATCTCCAGCGATGCATCCAACGATTCCATCAATGTGCATTGCATCCAATGCAGCTGCAACTGCCATCGCCATACCGGGTACTGTTTTTACCACCATAATATTTTGAGCCATATCCATAGATACGAATCCATCACGGAGGATACGAATATACTTTTCCGCCATTCCTGATTCTTGATTTGCTAATACAATATACTTTTGTTTTCCCTGTTCTACGGATACCTTCGTTAACTTTAACTCACGAATATCACGAGAGATTGTCGCTTGTGTTACATGATATCCTGCTTTTTCTAATAAATCAGCAAGTTCTTCTTGTGTTTCAATATCATGCTTTGTAATTAATTCTACTATTTTGCTCTGTCTACCAATTTTCATTCATCAACACCCTTCCTAAGAAATTGACCTTATTGTTTCTCTATGTTTCACCAAGCTTTGTACGTAATAAATCAAAAAAATTCTTTCCTTCAAAACGTATCAATCTTGATTTTGTGTTCGATTTTTTAATTATGATTTTATCATTGGTAGAAAGTTTCAATGCTGTATCACCATCAATCGTAGCAATTGCTTCTTCCTCTTGTGTTTTCTTACTTTCACGAATCCTTACTTCCACCACATCATCACCAGAAACAACTATGCTTCTGGCATTTAAGGAGTGAGGGCAAATTGGCGTAATAATTAACATCTCTCCCTTAGGTGTTACGATTGGTCCTCCTGCAGAGAGATTGTAACCAGTCGATCCGGTAGGAGTTGCAATAATCACTCCATCCCCACGATAATCCTGTACCCATGATCCATTTACATAAATACCGACACAGATAATACGTGAAAAACCGCTGCGAGCAACAACAATATCATTCAAAGCACAGTAAAATTCGTGTTGGATATGCGGATTAGAATATTCTGCATTCAACATCATACGTTCTTCTACAATATAGTTATCACGAATCAAATCATGAATCGCTTCTTCAATGTTCTGTATCTCAATCTCAGCTAAAAAGCCTAAGGTTCCAAGATTAATACCTAAAATCGGCAAATTACGGTCATATAAATCATGTGCAGCATGAATAATCGTGCCATCCCCGCCAACCACAATAACACATTCAGTTCCATCTGGAATCGTGGATACATCTGTAAAATGCTTTGTATCATCAGATTCACTTGTAATCACAACACAGCAATCATTTTTCACCAAAATCTCAGCTAATTTCTGCGTGATTGACAAGTCTTTATCCTTATCCCTATTTGCAATAATGCAAAAATTCTTCATGCGTCCTCCACGAATGTATTTTTTTACCCATAGCTGAATAATTATACCATGAGATGAAGAAAAATTCAAGCCTACCTTTTTTCTATCATGGGATGCTAAAATTCATTTTAATAGTAAGCTCAAAAAATTTCTCCAAGATATCAACTTAAAATTTAATCGATTGACTTAAGGCTAAACACCCTGTATAATTTTACCAAATATTCTTAAGAAAGTCATCAAAGATAATTATTTAAAATTATAAGGTTATTAATGCTAAGGTTTTAAGAAACAAACAATTATGAAAGGTGGTGGTTGTATGATTGATAGCGACATTAGTGACATTAAAACGATAAATAAAGTAAAAATGAAAAGGAGACGCTTTTATGAGCTACAACCCCGAAATACCTAAAAACAGATACGATAACTATGGAGACCGTGAATGGACTCGTCTTGAAAAAGACGGACATGGAGAACTTTTATATCAAGTACATTATGACATCTTGAAACGCTATATCGCACAGGATCATAAGGTATTAGAAATAGGTGCCGGTTCCGGTCGATACACGAAAGATATTGTAACGATGTGCAATGAACTAACAGTTGCAGATATCTCCGAACATCAGATCGCATTTAATCAATCAAAAATGAAGGAGCTTTCTTTATTTGATCAAATTAAGAAGTTTTGTGTATTAGATGTATTAGATATGAGGATTTTTAAAGACTCGTCTTTCGATAGTATTGTTTGTATCGGCGGAGTAATCAACTATCTACTAGATAAAGAAAAAGACGGAATCAAGGAAATGCTAAGAGTACTAAAACCAGGTGGTACATTGATTATAGGTGCAATGAGTTTTATCGGTGCATCACTCTATTATCTAGATGGCATTCGTTATGAAAAAGACCAATTTGGCCTAGATGCAACAAAGTGGATCTTTGAAACAGGACTACAAGATGAAGAACACTATCCAGTCCCAAGCAAGCATTACGTCCATATGATGAGAAGTACAGAAATGGATGCACTATTCGCAGACTTTCCTGTCACCATAAAAGAACGAAGTTCTGCTGGCTTATATACACAAGCTGGAGATACAGCACTAGAAAATGCAAGACAAGATAAAGAATTCTGGAACTTTCTCATTCAAAAAGAAATCGCCTTCACAAAAATGCAAGGAACTCTCGATTGTGGAATGAATATCATCTATGTGGTAGAAAAAAATAAATAATTCTTCCTATCACAATATGCATCAAGTATTAGACCCTATAAAAGATAAAAAAAACATCCTCCATTGTCATTCCAACATAAAGGATAAACAGCACTCAAAATCTATGTGTATAAAAACCCCATGATGCGAAAGGATTAAAAATAATGGATGCATGTATTAAAAAAGACATTGAAAGATTAATAGTAGATAGCAAGAATGCCATCGTTTGTTCATTGGACGAAGATGGATATCCAAATTCAAAAAAAATGTATACTATTAAAAATGAAGGAATTAACACATTTTGGTTTTCAACAAATGTATCAGCAATACGTACACAACAATGGCTGAAAAATCCTAAGTCATCAATTTACTTCTACAATGATGCAGATGTCCGAGGATTAATGCTTATTGGCAATATGCAAGTATATACAGATAACGAAACGAAACAACTATTTTGGAAAGATGGCGATGAAGAGTATTATCCGTTAGGTCCAACTGATCCTGATTATTGTATGTTGCGTTTTAACGCTGAAAAAGGTAACTACTTTTTCTGTGGTTTAAAAGAAATCTTTGATGTTGGCTCAATTTAAGTGATAAACTAATGTAATTGTTCATACTTGTTATAAAATTGCGAGTCATAGGAGGGATATAAAATCCCTCCTTAAATTTGTTCTAATACCATCATCAGATTAGTACTGTTTAAACTCAAATACAATGCCATGTAAAGTTACACTATTTTATCGCTTTCTCACCATGAAACAGTCCATTTTTTATGCCTAAACGAGAAATATAAACACTAAATCTGTTTTTCTATTAGAAAGTGGTAATCAAGATATAGTTGTTGAACATTCATCTTCCACTAACTCCATTCTATAAAGGTAAGTAAAGAAATTCGGGGGTTGTCGGTAGCGCTTAAGAAGAAAGAAAGGGAGTGTATCAATTCCTAGGTGTCTGCCTTTGCCGTTACATATGGCACAAATGTCCGAACGTCAAAAACAAATGGTCTTATTGTTTTTGAAAGTCGGATATTTGAGACATGTGTAGAGGCAACGAGCAGACACGAGGAATGATACACTCCCTTTCTTTCGTCACTTAAGCGCTATCGACAACCCTCGAATTTTGTTCCACAACCAGAATTTTGTCCCACACACTAGCTTATGCGTCAAGATTCTCATGTGCCTTCGCTACAATGCTTGGAATCATGCCAGTGAGCTCTGTAATGTCGGTAGTGCCTGATTTCTGCATATGAAGAAGGTATTCGATGTTCCCTTCTGGTCCTTTGATTGGTGAAAAGTCAAGATGAAGCAGTGTAAAGCCAAGTTCCGATGCGAAGGACATCACCATCAAAATGACTTCCTCGTGTACCTTGATGTCACGAACCACTCCTTTTTTCCCTACCTTCTCACGACCAGCTTCAAATTGAGGTTTGATCAAACAGACAATTTGAGCATCTTCCTTCATTAATTCATAGACTGGTGCTAACACCTTAGTTAAAGAGATAAAAGCCACATCAATTGATACAAAATCAACCAATTCCGTGATATCTTCTTTAGTCACATAACGAATGTTTGTCTTCTCCATAGAGATAACACGTTCATCATTGCGAAGTTTCCAAGCAAGTTGGTTGGTTCCAACATCCACAGCATATACTTTGACGGCTCCATTTTGAAGCATACAATCGGTAAACCCACCGGTGGAAGAACCAACATCCATACAGACCTTTCCAATGAGGTCAACTCCATGAACTTCAATTGCTTTCTCCAGTTTAAAGCCTCCACGGCTGACATACTTCATCTGATTTCCGCGAACCTCAACAGCAACATCCTCTTTGAACATACTGCCAGCCTTGTCCTCTTTTTGACCATTGACATATACCGAACCTGCCATAATCAGTGCTTTCGCCTTTTCACGAGATTCCACAAGATTTCTTTGTACTAGTAAAACATCTAATCTTTCTTTCATTTTTAGCTGCAGCCTTTCAATTTTTCTTCAATCTTTTGAAGGATTTCTTCTTCACTCAAGCCAAATTTCTCAAGTAACATACCACGACCACCATGTTCGATGTACTGACTTGGTAGAGAAATGTTAAGGTGCTTAATATCACAATATTCGTGTTCACAAAGGAAAACAGATACGCTTTCTCCAAAGCCACCACGCTTTTCATTTTCTTCTAACGTTACAATTAATTTATGCTGTTTCACAAGTTCATGTAAGCATTCTTCGTCCATCGGAGTTACAAAACGTGCATTTACAAGTGTAACCTGATGTCCATTTTCCTTTAGAGCTTCACGTACGCTCACTGCAGTTTCAACCATACTACCAACTGCAATCAATGCGATTTCTGATTCTTGGTGGAGTACTTCACTCTTCCCATACACAATCTCACTCTGTTCTTCATATCCAACATAAACAGAGCTTCTTGGATAACGAATTGCAATTGGACCTTGATAATTGAATGCAAAATGAAGCATCTTTTTTAGCTCTACGCCATTCATAGGGGCAACGATGGTCATTCCTGGTATAGAGGATAAGAAGGAGATATCAAACATACCCTGATGAGTTTCTCCATCATGTCCAACAAGACCTGCTCGATCAACTGCAAAAATTACTGGTAAATGACCAACGCAAACATCATGCAAAATCTGATCGTAGGCCCTTTGTAAAAAGGTTGAATAAATAGCAACCACTGGACGATAGCCACCTGCTGCTAAACCAGCGGCGAATGTAACGGCATGCTCTTCTGCTATTCCAACATCAAAGAATCGTTCTGGGAATTCCTTCTTGAATTCATTTAGTCCAGTTCCATCTGACATTGCTGCTGATATTGCTACAATATCTTCATATTCCCTTGCACATTCCACCATTGTTTTTGCAAAGATGTCCGTATAGGACAAGGAGTTGTTCACAGTAATCTTCTTTCCTGTTTTTATATTAAAAGGCTCTACTCCATGAAAACGAGATGGTTCTTTTTCAGCCCTATCATATCCTTTTCCTTTTTGTGTAATGGCATGAATAATGACTGCACCATTGACTCTACTTGCTGATTGAAGTGCGGTTAACATCAAATCAATGTTATGCCCATCGATGGGTCCTATATAAGTGATCCCCATATCTTCAAAGAGCATTCCAGGAATCATCAAATGCTTAATAGAATCCTTGGATTGCTTTAAGGTCATAACAATTGCATCACCGACTTTTGGAATTTTCTTTAAGACATTCTCCAAGCCGCCCTTAAAATTAGTATATTTTGAATTGGTTCTTACTTTACCAAGATAATTCGACAATCCACCTACATTCTCTGCAATCGACATATTATTATCATTTAAGACGATGATTAGATTGCTATGAATGCGTCCAAGATTGTTCAATGCTTCAAAAGCCATACCACCACTTAGTGCCCCATCACCAATCACAGCAACCACCTTCTGGTTTTGCATCGAAAGGTCTCTTGCCTTCGCTAACCCACTGGCTACAGACAATGAAGTTGAACTATGTCCAGTATCAAAGGCATCACACTTACTTTCTTTTCTTTTCGGGAATCCACTCATCCCCTCATACTGTCGCAATGTCGAAAAATCTCCTTTACGACCAGTTAATACTTTGTGCACATACGCTTGATGACCAACGTCCCAAACCAATTTATCTTCTGGAAAATCCATAAACAGATGTAACGCCATCGTCAATTCTACCACACCAAGATTGGAAGCAAGATGCCCACCTGTTTTACTAATATTAGACATTAAAAATCTACGAATTTCATTTGCAAGTCGTGCATAATCCTTGGGATGAACTGATTTAATATCATTAGGTTCATTGATTGTATCAAGTATTTTCGGCACGCAAATCACCTTCTTCCTATTTTTCACGAGTAATTAAGAACTCAATTAATTGATACATGAACTTGTCTTCAAGCTGTAAGGAAGATAGTAACTCTAAAGCTCTTTGCGACAAAGAGTTTACCATATCTTTACTTTCATCTATTCCATATAACGTAACATACGTAGTTTTACAATTCTTTTCATCACTATGAATAGGTTTTCCTAATACCTCAAGTGTACTAGTCACATCAAGTACATCGTCCTGAATCTGGAAGGCGAGCCCAACATAGCTTGCTAACTCTTCTACAATGGCTTCCTGTTCCTTGGACGCTCCTGCCAATATTGCACCAATGACAAAGGAGGATCGAAGCAAGGCACCTGTTTTTAAGTCGTAAATAAAATCTAATTGTTCCTTATTAATCGGCATTCCATCATTTTGTACGTCAACTACTTGACCTCCGATCATTCCATACATTCCTGCATTCTTAGCAAGAACCTTCAGTGCTTTTGTAACTCGAAGCGACAACTCTTTATATTGTACCAAGTCAGACACGGTTGATAAAGTATCATAAGCGCTCAATGCTGTTTCAAATGCTGCATTTAACAAAGCATCTCCTGCCAATATTCCCATAGCCTCACCAAATTTTGCATGAGTTGTCAATTTACCACGACGGTATTCATCATTATCCATTGCTGGAAGATCGTCATGTACAAGAGAGTATGTGTGAATCATCTCAATTGCTGTTACAAAAGGTTCAATTAAGGATGGTTCTGTATTCTCTTTTGAATTGCGTATCATATCGTACATTTCTTTCATTATCATTGGTCGAATTCGTTTTCCCCCAACTAGCAGACTGTAATTCACCGCTTCAAAAATAATACGTTGCTGCCCCTCTTCTTTTGGTAGATACGAACTTATGATACGTTCAATCTCCTGTACTCGTTCTGTCATTGACTTTGCTATGTTCATTCTTAGTTCTCCCAAAATTTATAATACTTCTTGTCCCTCTTCTAATATAAGTAACTTCTTTTCCACCTTATCAATGGAATCATTACATTCTTTTAATAATTTCATTCCTTCTTGATACAAACGAAAGGAATCTTCTAAGGAGATTTCTTCCTTCTCAAGCTCTTCCATAATCGTTTCCAATTGCTCGAAGGTTTGCTCTAACGTTTTTGTTTGTTTTGCCATAGTTTACCTTTCTTTTTCAACAATCTTGTCTACGGTTGCAATGATCTCACCATCGGTGACAGTAATGGATATCATATCCTTTTCCTTTACCTTTTGGACACTATTAACTACATTCCCTTGATCATCCGCCACATACGAGAAGCCACTCTTTAATTTATCAATTGGAGATAATCCTTTTAGACGCTGAGCATCAATTGCAAGTCGATGTTTTTTGATTCGCAATAGCGTATGCATCTGGGCTTTTAGCTTATCTTCGAGTTCAATGGCTCGTTGTCTTCTTTGTCGAAGTAGATACATTGGACTTAAATAATTCATCCGTATCCGCAATTGTTCGATTTTCTTTCTCTTTTGGTCAATCTTTCGAACCACTTCCGTCACAAGTGCTGAATGATAATCGACTAACTTTCCTTCCAACAAGGAGATGTCATTGATTGCAAGCTCTGCTGCAGCGGAAGGAGTTGGTGCACGTAAATCAGATACATAATCTGCAATTGTCGTATCGGTTTCATGTCCAACAGCTGATATGATTGGAACCGAGCAAGCATAAATTGCCTGAGCAACGATTTCTTCATTGAAGGCCCAAAGATCCTCAATAGAACCACCACCGCGACCAACAATAATCGTATCCACCTTTAATTGCTCCAAGGCGCGGATTCCCGCTACTATGGTTTGTGCAGCACCTTCTCCTTGTACCTTTGCAGGATAGAGAATTAATTGTACATATGGATTTCTTCTTGTAGCTATATTAATAATATCTTGAATGGCGGCACCTGTTTTTGCAGTTACAATTCCAACTCGTTTTGGGTATGGTGGAATAGGTTTCTTATGGCTTTGCTCAAACATTCCTTTTTCATATAGGATACGTTTTAACTGTTCAAATCTCTCGTATAAGAGTCCAAGCCCATCTAAACGAATTTCTTTCGCATACATTTGGTACTTCCCATCGCGTTCATACACACTGATGCTTCCAAATACAATGATGCTTTGACCTTCCTTTAATTCAAAAGTAAGACCGGTACGATTACCTGCAAACATAACGCAAGCCATCTGACCCGTCTCATCCTTTAACGTGAAATAGATATGTCCTGAACTGTGATATTTACAATTGGATACTTCCCCCTTCATATAAATACGGTTCAGAACATAATCCCTCACGAACATATTCTTTATATAGTTATTCACCTGTGTTACAGAATAAACATTCTCCATCCTTAAATAACCTTTGCTAATACACCGTTTACGAAACTTGCTGAGGAATCACCACCATATTTTTTTGCAAGCTCCACTGCTTCATTGATTGCGACCTTCATAGGAACATTCTCATCGAACTTAATCTCAAACGTTGCTAGACGCATAATGTTTAAGTCCACCTTACCCATACGATTGAGTTTCCATCCGCTTGTTGCTTCTGCTAAAATGGTATCGATTTCACCAAGCTTGTCCGAAATCTGATCAAAACGTTCTTTGATATACGCTTCATCTTCTGGTTTTGTTTCTCCTAACGATTCAAAATATAACTCGATTTGTTCGTTAATATCACTTGGTTCATGAAACTCCTTACGGAATAACATACGAAATAAATGTTCTCTAATCTCTCTTCTTGTCATCGTTTCCTCCTAGGCCACAACTGTTTTACTAGACCTTTTTTGTTAACAAAAACCGAGGCATCAAATACGCATAAGAATATACGCTTTGACACCCCCGCTACTTTCTTATTCTTACTACTTTGTATTCTCAATATCGACGCCGACGATATGAATGTTGACATCTGATACCGTCAAACCTGTCATACTTTCAATTGCTGACTTTACTTTATCTTGAACTTTAGCTGAAGTTTTTGGAATGCTGTAGCCATATTTCATTGTAATGGATAGCTCTACAGATACTGCCTTCTCTAAAAGAACGACTTTTACACCTTTTGATAAGTTTTTCATTCCAAGTTTACCAACAATCTCTTTTGTTAGATTACCGGTAAGTGCTGCTACACCTTCCACTTCAGTAGCTGCAAGACCTGCGATTGTTGCAACAACATCGTCAGCGATCTTAACTTCTCCAAACTTTCCTGCTGATTCCATTGTATAGCCCTTGCTATTTTGGAGTTCTTTGTTCATAGGTATTACCTCCTGTATCTCATGCGTATATCCGCGCTCTTTTTTATAACACTATATCTATTATAGCAAACGATTGATGATTTTGCAAAGAATTTTCTCTTATCATAATCATTATTAACGGATACCGCATTGTTATACAGTATTTATGGGCATTTTGAGAGAAAAAAGCTTGATTAATCTTCCGTCACAACATTGGTAATCGCAATTTTATCTGCTTCTACAGAAGTCTTTCTAAGTACAACATCTTCGATGATTGCCATGTCTTGTTCTGTTAAGGAAGGAGAATTAACGATAACATCAACACTATCTTCAACGATGGATACTACAACACCACTAAATCCCTTTGCTTCCAATAAGATTTCAATGGAATTTTCTTTCTCAGAGATTGCAGTCAATTCTACCATCATATCAAGAGCTTTTTCTTTTTGCTCTTCCGATACATTTGCATCAGAAATAATGTTCATTAACGTTTCTTTGTTTTTTGCACGGTTTTGTTCTCTTGTCAGCTTTGCAGTAGAAAAATAACTGCTATTGATTGTTGTACTAGCAAGAATTGCTTCGCCTGGGTTAGTATTCTCTGTTCCAACTGCGGTTTCATCATCACCAGTGGTAGCTACTTCGTCACTCGCTTTTTGTTCATCATTGGCAGCTGTTTGATCCGTAGATAAAGGATCTGTCACAGTAATTAGTTTTTCTCCCTCTGCTTGTGCTTCATCCATTGCCAGTGGGTCCTTCGTTTCATCTGCAGCTGCAACTACATCAGCATCCTCATCCGAAATGTCAGCATAGGATTCACCATCTACATTTGCAAAGATATCATCTCCAACTGCCATACTGGCAGCGTTCTCAGCAGCTTTTTCTTGTGTTTTGTCTCTGGAAAAATTCAGATACCCAGCAACACAAATCATAATTGCCAATGCAAATATGATAATCTGATTTTTCTTAAAGATATTTTTGACCTTCATTTATGTACCCTCACTTTCATTGATCATTTTGCCAAACGGCTATTCCTCCATCTTAAGTACCTGCACCTTATGAGATGGGACATCAAACAACACGCCAACTGCATTCACAATCTTCGTTGCTATATTGCCATCCCCACCTCCTTGTGCAAGTACTACAACACCCTCTACGCTAGCTTCCATTTCCTTCGTTACATAAGGAATTGTTTCTCCTTCTTGTGTAGTTATGAGTACTGTTTCTTCTTGATTTTGCGAATTCGAGCTGATTCTTGTGCCGCCTTCCTTATCAGTCTCGTTCAAGCTTTCTTGTGTATATGGGGAATCTTTTAACACCACTTGTTCTTTAGAGGATTGTAGGGTAATCATCACTTCAACCTTACCAACCCCTTCCATCTTTTCTAGTAGACTCTTAAGTTTATTCTCATAATAGCTAATATATTCCTGTTGCGCATCATCCTTCGTAGCTGCGGCATTAGCGATCGAGGTCTGTTTTACAGAATTCTCAGTTTCCTTTGTTTTATCCTTTTTTTGAAACAATCCAGGAATCGATGTCATCACTAGAATAATTCCTGCTAGGAAAAGCAAAAGGAGTTCTTTTTTACCAACATCTTTCATGGAGAATTTCTTTTTTTCAGGAGTAACCTTTTCGTTGCTATTTTCCATCACGGTCCTCCTGTATAGTAATATTTATATTATTGCTTTCGATATTATAGAAGTCTGATAATAAACTTTTTATATAAATTTCCATCGGGGACAGGCTATTTTGCTGGGTTTCCTCCACTTTTTCTTCTTCATTTCCTAATCTTATTTGTTCGATTGCTACCTTTTCTACCTGTGCAATTTCTCCTGTTTCCCCTGGCATTTCATTCGATGTCTTATAATGTAATACTAATGACATACGTCGAATCATTCCGAATTCACTACTTAATTTATCTTCTTCTATTTCTAGAGTCATCGTTACAACCTCCAATCCTTTTTCTGCTATCAGCTTATCCGTCTGATTATGTATTACCTGCTTGTACTCTGCTAAAATATCAATATTACTTTGTTCTTCCATTGCAAAGATTTCACTACTTAAGTCCTGTGCATCATTTAAGCTACCATAAGAATTCAAGGAGAAATCCATATAATCAATATTTTGTGTCAATAGCAATATTGGGCGTATGACAAGTAACACTAAAATCAATCCAATAATCAATCCAACATACTTTTTATAATTACTCTTTCCTAAAAGATTAAGTACAACGGTTGATAAAATCATAAATACGATGATATTTTTCATCCAGTTGTAGATTACTTCCATCATTGCGCTTCCTCCTAACCAGTTCTTAATGTAGAAACTGCAACAATTGTGATGACAATTTCAAACATAACAGCCCCAACAAACACTGTCTGTAACAATAGACCTGTTGCTTGAGCACAAGCACTCACGCAATTTACAACTCGCTTGTCCGAGATTGGCTGTATCGCTGCTGCCAATACTTTGTAGATCAGAACAAAGATTAATAGTTTTATCAAAGGAACCGCACAGATAGCAAAGACAGCTATCATACCAGCAACACCCACACAGTTTTTTAATAAGACTCCCGCACCGAGTACCGTCTCCGTTACACCACTTAGGATACTTCCTACCCCTGGTATCATGTCCGTTGCTTTCATTACACTAGAGCGCTTCACTTGATCAATTGCTGGTGCAATAAGACTTTGAACGGTTCCAATTCCAATTACGACTGCCAACAAGGACTTTAATACCCATTTTATGATGGTCGATAATAATTCTGCCATTTTTGATAACGTATCTTCGGCTGTGATATTGTCTGCTAGCGTAGCCATCATAAAAATATTGGCTAATGGAATAATGATTTTAATCAGTACAACGTTAACTACTGTGATCAGAATCAGTATCCCCTCATAATAAAGTGCAGAGGTGGTAGCTCCTGTACAAAAGGCTACCGTCATGCAGTAAGTAGGTACTAGTGCTTTCATAAAATCTAGTAGCTTTGATATCGTTTCTGAAGCAATCGTTGTTGCACTAATAAAGGTCGAAGCTAGGATTACAAACATCAAAAGATAAGTAACATAAAACCCGATTTCAGCTACCTGACTATTCTGAAAGGTATGTGAAAAGTTGGTAAATACTGCTGCAATCACGGCAATCGTTAAGAGCTTAATTAAACTTCCCATATTCGCTTTGATTTCACTTGTGAACACAGAAATTAACTTTTTCATAACCCCTTGAAAGGACAAAGTTTCTTCTCCTGTTGTAAGATCTGTTACATATTCTTGAAAATGAAAGGTTTCCTCCTCTGAAAGTGCTTGATTCAAGGCATTCTGAATGTCATCGTAATCAAGTCCTTTGGGTTGTTCTTCGGCTGCCATAACAGTCACCGGTTTGTCCAGAAAAAACAGAAGAAAAAAGCAGGTCATTAGAACTAATCTTATCCATCGTCTTTTCATAATCCTCTTTCCTTTCTCCACCCAAATCCATCTTAAGCAACTAAAAAACGATCTATCGTATCGAGCAGAGCAAGTAGAATCGGCATACTGATTGCCATAATACATAGCTTCCCTGCCAGTTCGATTTGGTTTGCGATTGCTGAATACCCCGCATCCTTACATAAACTCGAAGCAAACTCAGCAATATAAGTAATTCCAATAATTTTTAAAAGTATGGAGATGTATTCTGAATTGACGGAAAGATAAGAGCGTATTTTATCAATTGAGGTTAATATGCTCTGTAGCTTACCCATACTAAAATAAAAGATTAAGATACATCCAGCAATACTAATCATCAGCGCATACTCGGATTTACCATTCTTAAATAAAGTTGCCGCAATGACTGCAACCACACCAACTAATGCAACTTTTCCCATGTTACCCTCCACTTTAACATCGACAACTACATATTGAATAGCTTTTGTATGTATGTAAATAGATCTGCAATGTAAGGAACAATCCAGTATAAAATGATAATCAACCCTCCTAGACTGACAAAGGTTGAATAGTCCTCCTTACTGGCATGTTTTAATATCTGATTAATCACGGATACTAATATGCCGACCGCAGCTATCTTAAATATAAGATAAATAGTCATAGCTTCCTCCCGTTGTTACAATATTAATATCGTGACTAAGATTCCAAACAATACTCCTAAGCTACGATATAGTCGCATCTTATCTTTGGAGTCAGATGCTACTTCCTTCATATCTTCTTCTACCTGTGTTACATACCAGTCTATATGATTCATTTGCATATCCTTATCAAGGTAACCAAGTTGCTCTCCAAACTGAGCCAAGCTAATCTTGTCCTTTTTACTTAGTGAGGTGTTTTTTAACTCTTGATCCATCGCCCTTTTCCATATCTGTGTAAAACTTTCTCCATTATACTCATGTAATTCATGAGCTACTTTTTTTAAGAATGGAGAGAGTCTTCCTTCATGTCGTCTAGCAACGTTTTCCAACGCTTCTGGCAACGCAGTATGTGAGTATCTAATATCTCCTCGAAGTAAAATAGCTACGGTTTTGGCTGATTTTAAATCCTCCATCCTTTTTCTTATTTCATTTGCTAATAAAAATCCCATACCGCTACTTGAACTGATAATTAATATGCAACCTGTAATCTTTATCGCAATCTCGATCATTATTGAATCCCTTACCTTTCTTAATCATAATAAAGACGACTTCCACGCTCATCATAGATTTCTGTGACTTTTCCAATTCTTTCTTGGTTACTTAAGATAATGTATCGCTCAAATACATGTCGTTTGATCAAATCCCCAAGCATTGGTTTTTCTTTCACCTCATCAATCGTGCCTCCGTGTACAGTTGCTATCATCTTGCAACCGCATCCCATCGCATAATGAATTGCTTCAATATCTTCGGCTAAACCAATCTCATCCACTGCAATGATAGAGGGTGACATCGAACGAATCAAAAGCATCATCCCTTTTGCTTTTGGACAACAATCTAGCACATCGGTTCGTATTCCTAGTTCATTCTGTGGAAGCCCCATATAACAGGCAGCGATTTCGGAACGTTCATCGACTACTCCAATTTGCATTCCGGGACGTCTTTTTTTCATTTCATCCCCCTCTTCTCCACTAGAAAGCTGTCGTATGAGATCTCGAAGGAGGGTTGTCTTACCACAACCAGGAGGTGAAATGATCAGTGTATGATAGATGCTGTCACCACGTAGTACATAAGGTAGCACGCTGTTTGCACACCCCTTTACTTGATGAGAAAGACGAATATTAATAAAAGATATGTATTTCATACTCTTAATTTTTCCTTCTTCTAACACTACCTTCCCTGCAATTCCGATTCGGTGACCACCAATGATTGTGATAAAGCCTTGTTTTAGTTCTTCTTCAAACGCATATAAGGAATAATTACTAATAAATTCCATTGTTTCCTTGACTTCTGCTTTTGTAATCAGATACGCTTCCTGCTGAGAATTCGTCAGATAAGAATCCATACTAATGAAGTATTCCTTATTATCATAACGAACGATTAAAGGAGCATCTGCACGAAGTCTGATCTCCTGTAACAAATCATAATTCCAAACTACTTTGGAAAGTAATGTTCTTAACCGAATGGAAAATATTTTAAGAAGTTCCTCTTTCTTATTCACCCTTGCTCACCACAACCTTTCCTTACAGGAATACCGTTGTCCTGTTTTTTACAGTATATGAATGGTAGAATAATTTATGATACACATTTCAGGAGTTATCTTTACAAATCTACCTTGCAACTTTTATGAAAATAAGTTAAGATAACAAATAATTCTACAAAGAAAGGAATTGTTTCAATGAAGTATGGATTGATTGGTGAAAAGCTCGGACACAGCTATTCAAAGCTGATTCATGAGAAATTAGCAGACTATACATATGATTTATGCCCTCTGCCCAAAGAAGATTTCAAGATTTTTATGAAAGAAAAAAATTTCAAAGCGATTAATGTCACCATTCCATATAAACGTGAGGTTCTACCCTATCTTTCTCAATTGGATCAAAAAGCCAAACAAATTGGTGCTGTAAATACCATTGTCAATGACAATGGTAACTTAATTGGATATAATACCGATTACGATGGTTTTTTGTATACCCTGAATAAACACAAGCTTGAGATTGCTTCTAAAAAAGTATTAGTGATTGGTAATGGTGGTGCTGCACAGGCAGTGTTTGCTGTATTAAAGGACCTAAATGCTGGTGAGATTATTACCGTAAAGTATAAGAAAGAGCTAGGTACTGTAACCTATGAAGAGGCTGCCCTTCATCACAACGATGCTTCTTTTCTCATCAACACCTCTCCAATTGGTATGTATCCAAATGTGGATGCTTGTCCGATGGATTTAACTCCTTATACCCAACTAATTGCAGTTGTGGATTTGATTTATAACCCAACAACAACACGTTTGATGGAACAAGCCATCAAAAAAAATGTCCTAGCTGTGAACGGTTTGGAGATGCTAATCGCACAGGCCAAATACGCGGTAGAACACTTTTTATCAATTCAGATCAAGGATGAGGTCATTGATCAGATTTATGAAGAATTGAGATAAATAAGATTCATAAACAACAAAAAAAGATGTCATATCATGTTGATATGGCATCTAATACTTTTTTACATGGCAAGTAAATTGACTTGTCATGAATCTTTTTATGATTATCTCATTCGTTATGAATCACTTCATAGTGAAGCTCTACAAATTGATTGTAACGATTCACTGATTTTAAGCTTAGTTTTATTTCGCTCTCATTCTCATTGAATAAAGCTATCCCATTTCCTAAAAGATGTGGTGCAATCGTAACTATGATCTCATCTATTAAGTTTTCTTTGATAAAAGCTTTAAGAGTAGCTCCCCCACCAACAAGCCATATATTATTACCTTCTTTTTGTTTCAATTCTTTGGTAAATTCGATGATATCCTCAGAAATAAATTTGACATGTTGCTTCATATCCTTTTTGGTTCTAGAAAACACATAACACTCCTTCCCTTGATAAGGAAAGTCCCCTTTTTCATGGTCGATAATCCAATCATATGTAATTCGTCCCATCAAAACAGTATCTACTGTATCGTAAAACTTCGAGTATCCATTGTCTCCTTCTCCATCCACTGACAATAACCAATCTAAATTTTGATCTTTGGTTGCGATATAACCATCCAAGGTTGCTGCAATGTATAACACTAATTTTCTCTGATTCATTCAAGAAACTCCTTTCATCACATTTACTAATTAAGAGTAAATCGGTCCACGAACCACTTCGATTTTTGACGCATTAGAAATCTGTAAAAATCTTACATTGCATTCGATAAAAATGCGCAATCCATGAAACAATATTGATTCAATGATTGCGCATCTGTCATTCTTTTTAATTTGATGAAAGAAAGTTATCTAATCTATGCCAAAGAACATATAAGCAACGATAAATTAAACTCTCTTCATGTACTCACCAGTACGAGTATCAATCTGGATTGTTTCACCCTGGTTTACGAATAATGGAACGTATACAGTTGCACCAGTTTCAACAACTGCTGGCTTAGTAGCACCCTGTGCTGTATTTCCTGCAAAACCAGGTTCTGTATTCGTAATCTGTAACTCAACAAACAATGGAGGTTCGATCGCGAATACATGTCCACCGTGAGAAAGCATCTTAACCATATCATTTTCCTTAACAAATTTTAAGGAATCACCGATGGATTCTTCATTTAATGCGAACTGATCATAATTTTCAACGTTCATGAAGTGATATAACTCGCCATCATTATATAAATATTGCATTTCGCTTCTTTCAATATGAGCCTGTGGATATTTTTCAGTTGGACGGAAAGTCTTTTCAACCACACCGCCATCCTTGATATTTCTCAATTTTGTTCTTACGAATGCTGCGCCTTTACCTGGCTTAACATGCTGAAATTCAATTACCTGATAAACTGCATTATCAATCTCTAATGTTAGGCCATTTCTAAAATCGCCTGCTGATACCATAAAATAATCCTCCTTAAAATCAATGTAACCCAAGGTTACACGAAACTACATTTTAGTTTATCGTATTTACATGTTTTTTTCAACTATTTTTTCATAAATTCTATACATTTTAGAAATTTAACTCAATTAATTCTTTTGGGGAGGAGGTAAAATTAATGCAACCATCTTTTGTGACTACCACTAAGTCTTCAATTCTTACTCCACCAAAGTCTTTGACATAAATTCCAGGCTCTACTGTTAATGTCATATTCTCACCAAGGATTTCCTCAGCTTTTTGTGAGGCACGTGGAGATTCATGAATGAATAAACCAACACTATGTCCTAACCCATGACCAAAGCATCCCTCATAGCCAGCTGCATTGATGATATCACGTGCAATGGCATCTACCTGCTTGCCTTGCATACCTGCTTTTAATTGATCTAACACAGCCAATTGAGCTTTTAGCACTGTGTTATAAATTTCTTTTTGTTTTTCACTTGCTTTACCAACAACAATGGTTCTAGTCATATCAGAACAATATCCACGGTAAACGCATCCAAAGTCTAGAGTTACAAAATCACCAACCTCAATTTTTTTATGGCTTGGCACTGCATGTGGCATAGAAGAATTAACTCCAGATGCTACGATTGGATCAAAGGAGATTCCTTCTGCTCCATTGCTTTTTAACAGATATTCTAGCTTAGCTGCAATTTCAAGCTCTGTTACTCCTGGTTTGATTTCTTTTAGAATCTGCTCAAATACAAGATCACCGATATGTTCTGCTTCCTTGATGCATTCTAATTCTTCTTGTGTTTTTACCATACGCAAGCTATCCAATTGATTGCTGTATGGGATTAAGTCAATACCAGCAAACTCAACAACATATTTGCTATATTGGCTATAGCTTGTCTGCTCTTCATCAAAGGCAACTCGAGTTATCTTTTCTTCTTTTAAGAACTTCGCAATTGATTTGGCGTAGCCAGTCTGTTCGATTTCTAAGATTTCATAGTCCTTCGCTTCGGCCTGCGCTTGATAAATATAACGAAAATCCGTAAATATAACTCTCTTGTCATTCGTAATTACTGCAATTCCTGTGTCTCCACAATATCCGGTAATGTATCTTAAACTATGGCGATTGGCAATCATGATTGCTTCACAATTTAAGTCCTTCATCACTTGAAATACTCGTTCTAATATCATCTTATCTTACTCCTTTTCTTAACTAATAGTATGTCAAAAACAGTCGGCAACTTACTAGCACATTCTTACCACATGCTTTTGTATCTACATCACTGCTTTTGTTTTATTTTTTTAAGCTTAGTAAATAATCTACTGCCAATAGATACCCTTGTAATCCTAGTCCAACCACTTGTCCAGTACAAACTGGTGCTGTTACTGAAATATGGCGAAATTCTTCTCTTTTATGAACATTCGAGATATGAACCTCAATCTTTGGTACTTCAATACTTGCTAATGCATCTCGAATTGCTATACTGTAATGTGTATAAGCTCCTGGATTGATAATTACGCCATCCACTTCATCATAATAGGCTTTTTGGATTCGATCAATAATTTCACCTTCTCCATTGCTTTGAAAGGTTTCAATCTCTATCTTTTCTTTCCTTGCTTTATCTTCTAATAGATGTAATAGATATTCAAAGCTTTGTTCTCCGTAAATACCCTTTTCACGAATTCCTAAAAAATTAATGTTAGGTCCATTGATTACTAATATTTTCATAGGCTCACCTCTTTACTATGATTTCTTCAATGATAGAATAAAAGGAACGGTTGTCCGTTGTAATCGTAACATCAGCTGCCGCTTCATACACTGGTATTCTTTCTTTTAATAGAAGCTCTATTTTCTCCATTGGATTAGCTCCTTTTAGCAGTGGACGAGATTTATCATCTTTTACACGCTCATATGTAACCTCTTTTGAGGTTTTTAAGTAGAATACAGTTCCAATCTCCTTGAGTAGTTCTACGTTTTCTTTGCGCAAAGGCATACCACCACCAGTAGAAATTACATACCCAGAAAGCGATTCCTTTAAGGTACGAAGACATTTCGTTTCCATTTCACGAAACACCTCTTCGTTGTAGTTAGTAAAAATTTCGGAAATCTTCATCTTTTCCTGGGCTTCAATGTAGGCATCTGTATCCAAAAATTTATAATTAAGAGCATTCGCTAATTTGATTCCTACACTACTTTTCCCGCTTCCCATAAAACCGATTAACACGATGTTATTTTTCATGTTTTCTTCGTCTTCTTTCTTCCTTCTTTAATTTGCGTTCATAGAATTTTAATACAATCCATTCGAAGCGACGCTTAATCACAATCTGAATTTCTTCATGTCGGTCAATTGGCTTAACAAGGAAAGTTGCGATACCAGTACGATTGGCACCGTATACATCGGTAAAGATTTGGTCACCAACAAAGAACGTATTCTCTTTATTCGTGTTCATATATTCCATTGCTTTGATATAGTTTTTCGTTGAAGGTTTATTGGCTTTATATACAAACTTTGCTTGAATCTTCTGATTAAAGCGCTCCACTCTCTCTTTATCATTATTGGATATAAAACAAATGGAATATCCATGCTTACGAAGACGCTCAATTAACCTAATTGCACGTGCGTCTGCATCCGCACCATGTGGCACTAAGGTATTATCAATATCAAAGATAATACCACGATAACCCTTTTCATATAATTTTTCATAAGGAATCACATAGCTAGATTCCACATAATGTGTCGGATAAAACTTCTGTAACATAGTAACCTCTCATCATATCTTTTCTAATATTATTTTGATTATAATCAATATTTATTATATATTCAAGCAGTTTCCATGAAAGCGAAAAAAAAGTCATAATAAATCCCTTTTTTAAAATCATCACTCAAAAAACTGTAAGTGCTTACATCATTTTTGAAAAAATCATCTTTAATTAGTTATTGAAATTTAGCCATTTATGGTATATAATGTATATTATAGCAATTTGAATAAAGATTTCAAATTGTAAGTGCTTAATAATTTTCTACATAAGTTTGGTTCAATTAAACATATCAATGGAGGTTCGTCATGGATTATTTAAAGAAGTTTTCTCTTGAAGGTAAGATTGCATTAGTTACAGGTGCTTCTTACGGAATTGGCTTTGCAATTGCAAGTTCCTATGCTGCTGCAGGTGCAACGATTGTTTTTAATGATATTAACCAAGAATTAGTTGATAAAGGAATTCAAGCATACAAAGAAGCTGGTTACACAGCCTATGGTTATGTTTGTGATGTTACGAATGAAGATCAAGTCAACGCTATGGTAGCTCAGATTGAGAAGGAAGTTGGCGTAATCGACATTTTAGTTAACAATGCCGGTATCATCAAACGTATCCCAATGTGTGATATGTCTGCCGCTGAATTCAGACAAGTAATTGACATTGATTTGAATGGTCCTTTTATTATGTCAAAAGCAGTAATTCCTAGTATGATTAAAAAAGGTCATGGCAAGATTATTAACATCTGTTCTATGATGAGTGAATTAGGACGTGAAACCGTATCCGCTTATGCTGCTGCCAAAGGTGGTCTTAAGATGTTAACTAAGAACATTGCTTCTGAATATGGTGAATTCAATATTCAGTGTAATGGTCTAGGGCCAGGATATATCGCCACTCCTCAGACAGCTCCATTAAGAGAAGAAGGTCATCCTTTTAACAATTTCATCATTGCTAAAACACCAGCTGCTCGTTGGGGAACTCCAGAAGATTTAGCTGGTCCAGCGGTCTTCTTAGCTTCTGACGCATCTGATTTCGTAAATGGTCATATCCTTTACGTTGATGGTGGAATTTTAGCATACATAGGTAAACAACCACAATAACCCCTCTCCCTTAACCATAGGATAAAGAGGCTGTAACATCATCTGATATCTCTCATTTTGCACTGGATTTACTTTACTAACGAGCATTGATGAGTCAGCAATCTAGCGATGTAACAGCCTCTTTTTTGTTTTATACTAATTTGCTTTTTATAATTTAAAACGATTCATAAAACTCAAGCTGGTAGCTTTTTTTGAACGTTTCCCCTTTTATTAGAGCATTAATATAGTCCTTACTCGTAATATCATAAGAGGAATCTACACGATCACATCTTCCATACCACGGTTCGATGCAAACAAACGGTGCATTCTTACCCGCTGGTGACCACAAACCAAATAGTGGAGCATCAAAGCTTGCTTTCACAACTTCTCTTTCTCCCTTACATAAAGCAACCTCATAGATACCACTCTGTTCAACGATTAAAGCATCTGCTTCAAATAATTCTTTGGTTAATTTTAGATATGCATACTCTTCCTCTATTTTATTAAGAGCTACCTCCTTGGGCGTAAGTGCCCGACATCCACTCTTTGGGTCGATGAAAAAAGAACTCAAATTTTTAATGTTTGGGAATCTAAAATAATAGTCCTCCTCATCAAAATTACAAGGAAAACCAGGATGCGCTCCAAGTCCAAAATAGATTGTTTCATCCGAAGGATTCAATACCTCATACATCACTGTAAGCGTCCTACCATCTAAACGATATCCAATGTTAAATTGAAAGTCATAAGGGTATATAGCACGAGTTGACTCATTGGATCTAAGAGAAAACCAAAGCTCATGATTTGTCTCTTTCTCCAAACGAAACTCCATATCTCTAGCAAACCCATGCTGTACCATCTCATAGGTATTACCTTTGCATTCGTACTTTTTATCCTTTAAGGAACCCACAAAAGGAAACAAGACTGGTGCCTGTCGTGCCCAATAATTTGGATCTGCTTTCCATATATACTCTTTGCCAGTTTTACAATCGACCACAGAACAAATTTCTGCTCCTAGTAGCTTAACACTGACTTTTAATTGATCATTGTTGATAGAAACAATCATGTTACTCTCCTTTATCTTATAGTTTTTGTTTGATGCTTGCAGCTATTACAAATTCATGAAAAATAGCCTGAGCATATTTATCGGTCATAAACATCTCTTCTGGATGCCACTGTACTGCCAAAAAGAATGGATAATCCTCTTTGGTAACAGCCTCGACTAAACCATCCGAGGAATAGGCTGCAACGGTAAGCCCTTGTGCTACTCTATGTACGGACTGATGATGAAAACTATTTACCCAGATTTCTTCTTCTCCTAGGATACGGGATAACAGCGTTCCAGAAACAATCGATACTTTATGCGTTGGGGTTGCATCTTTTGACTTTTGATAATGTGCAATCTTCACACTAAGATCAGTCTGAGCTTTGATGTCTTGATAAATATCTCCTCCCATAGCAATATTAATCGACTGAATCCCTCTACAAATACCTAGAATTGGAATTCTACGTTCCATTAGGATTTCAAGTAACGATAATTCTAACTCATCTCTCTCTTTGACAATGATCCCACATTCTGGGATTGCTTCCTGACCAAAATATCTCGGATGCACATCTGGTCCTCCAGAATAAATCACTCCATCCAGATGATCTGCTAATAGTCTTAGATCCGATGCATTGTTATGTAAAGGTAGTAAAATTGGTACTCCACCTGCTTCTTTTACTGCTGTAAAATATGCACTTTCAATCTTCACGCGGTTATGTTCAAGGTCATACTGTGGCGTTACACCAATGATTGGTTTCATCCGTTATCCCTCCTTTGAAGGTAGAATTTACTTTGTTTCCCCAAGTTTTTCATTACCGTTTTATCATACTCTCTTACTTAGCTAGAATCAATAGGCTATTCTATCATCTCATTAGGTAATACCTTTTCAGGAAATGATAGAATAGCACACGTCTGATTGTTTATTTACTTCTTCTTTTTATTAAGACTTCGTATTGTTTTTCCTTTTTTCTTTGGCGTTTGTCCATTGCCAAAACGATTGTTATTCTCTTTTTTAGCACCAGCCTTACCATGCATATTCTTGGCACCTGTTTTTCCACTTATCGGCTGATTCTTCGTTCCAAAACGATCCTTATCTTTGTATGCTGGACGAATCAAACATTTCTTATCATACCCAATCAAATCCGTACGATTCGCTGCCACTAATGCTTCAACAATTAAATCATAGTTTTTCGGATTGCGATATTGAATCAAAGCTCGTTGCATTGCTTTTTCATGTGGAGTCTTTGGGACATATACTTCCTTCATGGTTCTTGGATCTAGACCTGTGTAGTACATACAAGTTGAAATCGTGGATGGTGTTGGATAAAAATCTTGTACCTGTTCTGGCATATAACCAAGATCACGAAGATACTCTGCCAAAGCAACGGCTTCCTTTAACGTAGAACCTGGATGGGAGGACATAAGATAAGGTACTACAAACTGCTTCTTACCAAGCTTTTCATTCGTTTGTTTGTATTTCTTGATAAAACGTTCGTAAACACTATTCTCTGGTTTCCCCATCATATTCAATACCTGATCTGAGATATGCTCTGGTGCAACCTTTAATTGTCCACTGACATGGTGCTCACATAATTCTTCGATAAAAGTATCGTCTTTGTCATAAATGAGATAATCAAAACGAATTCCGGAACGAATAAATACCTTCTTTACTTTTGGTAATGCTCTTAATTTCTTTAACAAATCAAGATAATCCGTATGATCAATGATTAAGTTCTTGCATGCAGTTGGGAATAAACACTGCTTGTTCATACAAACACCCTTTGTTTTTTGCTTTTCACAAGAGGTATGTCGAAAATTAGCTGTCGGACCTCCAACGTCATTGATATATCCTTTGAATTCTGGATCCCATATGAGTAAATTAGCTTCGGCTAGGATGGATTCATGACTTCTAGTTTGAACAATTCTTCCTTGGTGGAAAGTCAACGCACAGAAATTGCATCCGCCAAAACAACCTCGATTGCTTGTTAAACTAAACTTCAATTCCTCAATTGCTGGAATACCACCCGCCTCTTGATAACAAGGATGATAATCTCTCATATATGGTAATGCATATACGCGGTCCATTTCTGATTGCGTCAATGGTTTTGCAGGTGGGTTCTGAACTACATACTCATTGCTCTTGTATGGCTCTACTAGACGTTTTGCTGTGAATGGATCTGTGTTGACATACTGAGTATAAAAGCTTTCTGCAAATGTCTTTTTGCTTACACAAATCTCTTCAAAGGAAGGTAATACGATGGCATCATACACGGAATCTAAATCCTTTGTCTTATATACTGTTCCATCAATAAAGGTAATATCCTTAACTGCAAGCCCACTATTTAACGCATCTGCAATTTCAACAATGGAATGCTCTCCCATACCATAGGATATAATATCTGCTTGTGAATCTAATAGAATCGAGCGTCTAACCTTATCACTCCAGTAATCATAATGTGCCAATCGACGTAATGAGGCTTCAATTCCTCCGATGATAATCGGTGCATTCTTAAATACCTTTCGGATTAAATTACAATATACAATGGTGGCACGATCTGGTCGATGTCCACGTTCTCCACCAGGAGAGTATGCATCACTTTGACGTTCTTTTTTTGCAACCGTATAATGGTTTACCATCGTATCCATGTTACCACCACAAACTAAAAATCCAAGTCTTGGAGTCCCAAGAATCTGGATGGAAGACTCGTCCTTCCAATCTGGTTGTGCAATGATACCAACACGATATCCATGACTTTCTAATACTCTACTTATAATTGCAGGCCCAAAAGAAGGATGGTCCACATACGCATCGCCAATTACATAAACAAAATCGCATTGCTCCCATCCCCTCTTGTCCATATCTGCTCTATTGATTGGTAAATAATCTTTTATCATCTATTACTCCAGTCTTTTTTACTTCCAGTGATTTGTTAGAAAACAATCTTTCGCCCTTTTGTTTGGACATATAACTTTTTATGATAGGAATCAAAAATCCCATGATTTCATGAATCATAATATCATGAAACCATAGGACTTTCAAGGAAAGAATTATAGTGCTTTTGTGAGTTTATCCCAATCTGTATAACACAAGTCAAAGATCATAACACCATCACTGAAATCAAGGCAAGCTTTGGTACCTACATTAAGGGCCTCCTGGGTAGGAAGATGTGGCAAGCTTAGTGATGCAATCACTGGCACCTGATGATTCGTCACAAGATTCCCAATAGTTGCATACTTTTCTATCATTTCAGAGGTATCGTAATAACAACCAATCATGAGAAAATCGATAAATTCCAAATAGCTTGTATTGGCATAAGCCTTTGTATAC
>JAEZKD010000292.1 GCA_023415655.1 Bacillota bacterium
AAAGACCCGACTAATCGTGGAAAAGTTACTTTTAGTCGGTGTGGGGAAGGGTAAAAGACCCGACTAATCATGGAAAAGAAGCATTTAGTCGGTGTGGGGAAGGGTAAAAGACCCGACTAATCGTGGAAAAGTTGCATTTAGTCGGTGTGGGAAAGGGTAAAAGACCCAACTAATCGAGGGAAATTAAAACGAAAGAATAAGATTACTTATTTTGATGAAGCATTCTTATAACTAGGAACAATCTTTCATTTGTAGAAGATCTAACAACACTAACTGCATAAGAAATTGATTTTAAAGATGCAAACATGGTACGTTCCATGGTGAAGGAAGGAGCACTTCCACATCACAAGAAGCTAATGTTTTTAAGTTTCAAGTATGTATATCAAGATTCAGCTGTCAAAAGATAGGTATATCAAGATTCAGCAATCAAAAGCATGTCAAACAAATTATATTAGCCTACTTCACAAGGATTCAACTTGATTTGTGACTATGGGAGGAAATTAGTGGTTCTTAGTATCTCAGTTCAATCACCCAGCAATTCCAGACAAGAGGTATGGAAAGGCTTATCTGAGCCATGGATGGCGAATATAAGCCGCTTGCGGACACAAAGATCGCCTAAATTGAGATCCTTATAACCTCTTATTTTCGTACATCGGAACAAATCATTTGAATCTTTGTGCCGTAGGCTATTCTCAATCTAACTCACATGCTTTTGATTGCTGAATCATCACACATCTATACATTGACAGCTGAATTGTTCTACAAACTTAATCATTCCAAAAACTGAATCATTCCATAAACTGAATCGTTCCATAAACTGAATCATTCCAAAAACTGAATCGTCCCAAAAACTGAATCATTCCACAAACTGAATCATTCCACAAACTGAATCGTTCCAAAAACTGAATCATTCCAAAAACTGAATCGTTCCATAAACTGAATCGTTCCACAAACTGAATCGTTCCACAAACATGAAAACACCCCAGAAAATGCAAAGCATTTTCTGGGGTGCCCTAAAGACTATTTATAAAGTTCCACTAATTTGAGTAAGTGATCGTAACGAGCTTTTGCAGCATCTTCGGATTCTTTGAATAACTTCTCAGCACGATCTGGGAAAGAAAGTGCCAAACGAGTATAACGAGTCTCGTTATTTAAGAAATCTTGGTAAGTTCCATCACCTGGTTTGCTTGTTAAGGTGAATGGATTCTTTCCTTCTGCTTTTAATGCTGGGTTGAAGGAGAATAAGTTCCAGTAACCAGAAGCTACTGCTTTCTTCATCTCATCCTGGCAATGATTCATGCCGCCCTTCATTCCGTGAAGTTCACATGGAGCGTAGCAGATGATTAAGGAAGGTCCATCATAAGCTTCTGCTTCTGCAATTACTTTTACGGTCTGAGCTGGGTTTGCACCAAGTGCAATCTGAGCAACATAAACGTAACCATAGCTCATAGCGATTTCAGCAAGGTTCTTCTTACCAATTTCCTTACCTGCTGCGGCAAACTGACAAACTTCACCGATGTTAGAAGCCTTCGAAATCTGTCCACCTGTATTGGAATACATTTCTGTATCAAATACCATAATGTTTACATTTTCACCAGAAGCAATTACATGGTCAAGACCGCCGAAGCCGATATCATATGCCCAACCATCACCACCGAAGATCCATACAGACTTCTTAGCAAGGTATTGTTTCTTTTCAAGAATTTCTTTGGACAAGTCACAGCCTGTAGCTGCAATTTTCTCAAGTTCAGCCACTAATGCTTCTGTAGCAGGAGTGTTTTCTTTTGTTTTGTCCTTTGTTTCCATAAACTTAGCAATTGCAGCCTTTAACTCCGCAGAAGCCTTGTCAGATTCAGCCATCTTTGTAAGTGTAGTAATTACTTGATCACGAATGGTCTTCTGACCGAGGTACATACCAAAGCCATGCTCTGCATTATCTTCGAATAAAGAGTTTGCCCAAACTGGACCCTTCTTTGTATCTTTATTAACAGTATATGGACAAGTTGCAGCTGGACCACCCCAGATAGAGGAACATCCGGTTGCATTGGAGATGTACATCTGCTCACCAAATAACTGAGTTACTAAACGTGCGTAAGATGTCTCTGCACATCCTGCACAGCTTCCGGAGAACTCAAGAAGTGGTTGATTGAACTGAGATCCCTTCACTGTTGTATCTGCTGGCATACCAGGTTTCTTGCTTATATTAGTTACTAAATAATCGAATACTGGTTGTTCTGCATCCTGAGTTTCTCTAGGAACCATTGTAATTGCTTTACCAGGAACTGGACATACTGTGATACATTCACCACATCCCATACAATCCAATGGAGATACGCTGATTGCGAACTTGTAAGAGGAAGCCTTTGGTTTAGTATCAGCAACCTTCATATTTGCTGGACCAGCTGCAACTTCTTCTTCACTTAACATAAATGGACGAATGGTAGCATGGGAGCAGACGAAGGAACAAGTATTACACTGAACACATTTTTCTGGATTCCACTCTGGAACCATAACTGCAATACCACGTTTTTCATATGCGGATGCACCAGTTGGGAACTGACCATCAGCCATATCAAGGAATGCAGATACAGGAAGACTATCACCATCATTCAATGCGATTGGATTCATAACTTCTTCTACCATCTTAACGGTTTCTGCACGTCCAACAAGCTTTTCAGGAGCTGGATCTGCTTCTGGAGTAGCCCAAGAAGCTGGAACCTCTACTTTATGAATCGCATCTACACCTGCATCAATCGCCTTATAGTTCATCTCAACGACTGCATCACCCTTCTATTCGTAGGATTTCTTAGCAGCATATTTCATATACTCAATCGCATCTTCGATTGGCATAACGTTTGCTAATTTAAAGAATGCAGACTGAAGAATTGTGTTTGTACGTTTACCCATACCAATTTCAATTGCTTTATCAATTGCATTGATCGTATAAACCTGAATGTTATTATCTGCAATGTACTTCTTTGCTGCAGCATTTAACTTGGTTCCTAATTCTTCATCATTCCATTGGCAGTTGATCATAAAGATACCACCTGGTTTTACGTCCTGCACCATCTTATATCCTTTTTCTACATAAGAAGGATTATGGCAAGCAACAAAGTCAGCTTGATTTATGTAATATGGACTCTTAATTGGCTTATTACCGAATCTTAAGTGAGAGATTGTAACACCGCCGGTTTTCTTAGAGTCATATTGGAAATAAGCCTGAATGTATTTTTCAGTATGATCACCAATGATCTTTGTAGAGTTCTTGTTAGCACCTACGGTTCCGTCACCACCAAGACCCCAGAATTTACATTCTACTGTACCTGGTGCAGAAGTAATTGGAGCTGGCTTAATTTCAGGTAAGCTTAAGTTTGTAACGTCATCTACAATACCAATTGTGAAACGTTTCTTTGGAGCATCCTTTTGTAACTCTGTGAAAATCGCAAAGATAGAAGAAGGAGGTGTATCCTTAGAACCTAAACCATAACGACCAGCGGATAATACTATATCATTTAATCCTGCTTCATGAAGTGTAGTTGTAACGTCTAAGTATAATGGATCGCCTAATGCACCTGGTTCCTTGGTACGATCAAGTACAGCCATCTTCTTTACAGTCTTAGGAAGCACCTTAAGTAAGCTATTGGATACCCAAGGACGATATAAACGAACTTTAATTAAACCAACTTTTTCACCAGCAGCAGTTAAATAATCAATCACTTCTTCTGCTACGTCACAAACGGAACCCATAGCAACAATAACGCGTTCTGCATCAGGAGCACCATAGTAGTTAAATAAGTCATAGTTAGTTCCAAGTTTTTCGTTAACCTTTGCCATATATTTTTCAACAACGGCTGGTAATTCATCATAAACGGAGTTACAAGCTTCACGATGCTGGAAGAATACGTCTCCATTTTCGTGAGAACCACGCATATATGGATTTGCAGGATTTAATGCATGATCACGGAATGCTTTTACAGCATCCATATTACACATTTCCTTTAAATCATCATAGTTCCAAGTTTCGATCTTCTGTACTTCGTGAGAGGTACGGAAACCATCAAAGAAATTGATGAATGGCACTTTTCCTTCAATGGAAGCAAGATGTGCAACTGGGCTTAAATCCATTACTTCTTGTGGATTGGTTTCTGCTAACATAGCAAAACCAGTTTGACGACAGGCATATACGTCACTGTGATCCCCAAAAATATTCAAGGACTGTGTGGATACCGTACGTGCAGAAACATCAAATACACATGGTAGCTGCTCTGCAGCAATTTTGTACATATTAGGAATCATTAATAATAATCCCTGGGAAGCAGTAAATGTTGTTGTAAGAGCACCTGCCGCAAGAGATCCGTGTACAGTACCTGCTGCACCTGCTTCGGACTGCATCT
>JAEZKD010000085.1 GCA_023415655.1 Bacillota bacterium
GTGCAATTACGATACCATCAGCTTGTGCAGAAACTGCATTCTGTAATAAAGTTAACTGACCTTCAATATCAGATTCTAATGCAGTACCAACAACTACAACCTTAGCTCCAAGATCTTTTCCAGCCTGTTCTGCACCTGCTTGAAGTATACTCCAATACTGGTTACCAAGTACCTTAACAATTACATAGATTGTCTTCTGTTCAGCTTCTGTTCCTCCATTATCTGGTGTGTTCACTGAGTTTTCTGTTCCAGAAGCTGGATTTGTACTTTCTGCTGCCTTCTTGCAACCTGAAAATGTTGCAACCATTAATACCATTAAGGATAATAATGCTATGATTCTTTTCATTTTAGTTACCTCCCTTTACCTTCACTTTTTTCTTTGAAACAAAGAAACGTTTAATATAGTCCAGATTGCCACCTTTGTTGGCCGTCTGGGATGCTACCGCAACTAATAAAATCAAACCAATAATAACCTGCTGCCAGAAAGAGTTAATACCATTAAGATTTAATCCGTTACGGATAACGCCCATCATAAGTGCTCCGATGATTGTATTCAAGATGGTACCTTCACCACCTGAAATTGAAATACCACCAAGTACGGAGGCTGCGATTGCTTCCATTTCATAACCATTACCAGCTGTTGGCTGTGCACTAGAAAGTCTGGAAGCTACTAGGATACCGCAGATTGCCGCGGAAAGTCCTGAGATACAGTATGCAAACATACGAGTTTTCGTTGCATTGATACCAGATAGTTTTGCTGCTTCAAGATTGGAACCGCAAGCATAAATCTGTCTACCGGTACGGCTTTTTGCAAGTACAATCCCAAGGATTGCTGCATACGTCAAGGTAATTAGAACGCTGTATGGAAGACCATCTCCTCCGATACGCCCACCACCTAGAATGTAAAACTGTTTTTGTACACTTTCGGATGGAATGTCTCTTGTATAGAGCGGTGCACCATTTACTAAAACGTTGGCTAAACCACGATAAACCCATTGAGTAGCAAGAGTAGCAACAAATGGTACCACACCTAAGATTTCAATAAAGAATCCATTCATAATACCTGTCATAATTCCCATAGTTAAACAAAAGATAATGCAAAGCCATAATGGGAGTCCTCTTTGTAGCATACTTACCATGATGATTCCAGATAATGCCATAGAAGCACCTGCAGATAAGTCGTTACCTCCACATACTAAGCAAAATGTTAAACCACAACCAATAATTGTATATGTAACGATTTGTTGTAAGAGGTTCTGAAGATTTGTTGTTGCAAGAAATTGTTCTGGTTTTAATAAGGAGAATAAGGTAAATAAAACAATTAGTATACCCGTGGAGTAAATTGCACGTCTAGTCGCAGCACCTAGCTTTAAAAAGCTACTACCTCCAACTGTTTTTTCCTTCTGTTTATTCATACTCATTGTGTTTCATCCTTTCTATCAGTTTGTCCATGTAAGCATGGCGCTGGTTTTCCTTCTAATTTGTTATAACCGGCTGCCAGATATAAAATCTGTTCCTGGGTTGCTGTTTTAGCATCGAGTTCTCCATTGATTTCCCCCTGGTGAATTACCAAAACTCGATCGCTCATACCCAAAATTTCCGGTAACTCAGAAGAAATCATGATAATTGCGACTCCTTGGTCACTTAGCTGATTAAACAGCTCATATACCTCATATTTAGCTCCGACATCAATACCTCTAGTCGGCTCATCCACTATGAGTACCTTAACATCATTACACAACCATTTTGCCAATACTACCTTCTGTTGATTGCCGCCTGATAGATTTTTACAAAGCTGATGAATTCCTGGCGTTTTTGTTCGAAGGAGCTGTACGTACTTTTTCGCATTTTTCGCTCCAGCCTTATCATCAACGAACCCATAATGGGTTATTTTTGGTAAGTGTGCCATATTTGTGTTATATTTGATATCTAGTCCAAGTGCAAGTCCATCTCTCTTACGGTCCTCGGTAGCATATCCAATTCCATGTTTAATTGCTTGAATCACAGAACGAATCTTAACAGGTTTTCCGTCAAGCCAAAGCTCCATACTATCTGGATGATCTGCTCCAAAGATACATCGCATTAGCTCTGTTCTACCAGCACCTACAAGACCTGAGATTCCTAAGATTTCACCTTTTCTGACATAGAAATGGTCTGCATTTACTTTAGTTCCTCGCTTGACATTTCTCGCTTCTAGCGCAATATCTCCGATGGTCCTAATATGCTTTGGATATTTGTTTTCTAGAGAACGACCAACAATCATATTGACAAGTTCATCCATGGTGATATCATCTAAATTACGAGTTCCTATGTACTGTCCATCACGAATTACGGTTACCCTCTTACAAATTCGATTTAATTCTGCCATACGGTGAGAGATGTAAACCATACCTACACCTTTTTCCTGCAATCGGTATATAATCTCAAACAGCTGATCAATTTCTCTTTCTGTCAAAGTCGCTGTTGGCTCATCCAATACAAGTATTCTAGAATTAAAACTAATTGCCTTTGCAATTTCAATCATCTGTTGTTGCGCAACACTTAATTTACCAACATTCTCATAAGTAGAAATATCAATTCCTAAATCATCTAGAATCTTTTTCGCTTCTTCATGCATGGTTTTATCAGAGACAAATAATCCTTTTTTATGTGCTCTTCCTAAAAAAATATTATCCGCTACACTTAAATGACCACACATATTCAGCTCTTGCATTATGATGCTAATTCCTAGATCATGAGCTTTAGCGACAGAGTCGATTACTACCTTTTCTCCTTCAATAAAAATCTCACCTTCATCGGCTTGATATACACCTGATAGAATCTTCATAAGTGTAGACTTTCCAGCACCATTTTCACCTACTAGCCCAAGAACCTCACCTTTGTAAACGTTCATAGATACCTTTTCCAATGCCTTAACACCAGGAAAACTCTTACTAATACCTTCCATACGGAATAATTCCTTATCCATATTTCATCCTCCTTCTTCTCCTCCTTTTCCTACTGTTGCAATAGAGATGTCATCTTTCGTATTCTATAATTATTATAAACTCGATTGCCCTTTCTAAAAATCAGATTATTTTATCATCCATAGGACGGGTTTATTCAGTTTAGTTAAGAGTTTCACATATTGAACAAAGTGTGCTTTGCACCCTCTCACGATTAAAATCTCTCATAGCACTGTGAACTAAAAAAAACCAGTAAGTAATTACACTTACTGGTTCAATCATTTATAACATACGAAAACAATGTTGTCGATATTCCGATGGACTTTCTCCTGTTACACGTCGAAATACTCGTGCAAAATAAGTTGAATC
>JAEZKD010000022.1 GCA_023415655.1 Bacillota bacterium
GGGCAGCATTGTCGGATCGGCAGCATCGCTCTTGACCAATCTTCTTTTGTGGAGCGTATCTCTGGCAGCCAAAATTCCAGGCATGGCGGTACAGGTTGCCTCGCCAAGCTGGCCAATTATCACAGGCGGTATCATTTTTTTGTTTCTGCTATCGCCTTATGTGCTTTGCAAAGGCAGGCGGAAAGCCATTTTGCTGGCGATGACACTGGTTTTTATTCTTGGCGGCAGCTACCTGATAGAAAACAAGGCTGTCCGCTATACCCAGCTTAGCGTTGGAGATGCCGACGCAGCCATACTGGAGGACGGGTCTTTCACCGCCGTAATCGATACAGGTGAAACCGGAAGCGAGGTTGCAGACTATCTCCGGGGAGAGGGCAGAAGCATTGATGCACTGATTCTAACCCATCTGCACATGGATCACGCAGGCGGGATTCAAACGCTGGTGGACAGCGGAATCAAGATCCGCTGTGTCTATATCCCAGATGGTGCTGAATCCGTGATGGCAGACAGTGAAGGCTTACAGCATCTTTCCCTGCTTCGTGATGCAGGCATCCCTGTGTTATCATTGCACAAGGGTGAAGCCATCAAAAGTCCCCGAATGCAGCTGACTGTTCTTTGGCCCAGGGAAGATTCTGTGCGACCAAGCCAAGATGCTAACCAGACATCTCTAGTAGCCCATATTCTGATGGATGGTGTAAGCTTGCTTTCTACAGGTGATATCACCGATGAGTATGAGGATTACGCAGCAGTGACGGCCGATGTTTTAAAGGTTGCCCACCATGGAAGTGCCGGCAGCACCAGCAGCGATTTTCTGAATTCTGTACAACCTCAGCTGGCGCTGATCAGCTGCTCCGGCACCTATAAGCATCCATCACCCCTTACCATTGAGCGAATTACCCAACAGCAAATTCCCATATACCGCACAGATATTTCCGGCGCCATACAATTGACCGTAAGCGGCAGCAGGCTAACCGTAACGCCGTTTATCAAGGAGCAGTGATATGAACCATACAGAATTCTTCAAAACTGTCAAGACAGGCAATATCGGCACCCTGTATCTGATGGAGGGCACCGAGGAGTATATCAAGCAAACAGCTCTTCAACAGCTGCGCAAGGCGCTGCTTCCTGCCGGGCTGGAAGCACTGAATGAAACAGTACTGGAGAATCCGCAGTTGCAGGTTTTACAATCTGCGGCAGAAACATTGCCCTTTATGGCGGACAAGCGCCTAGTGCTGGTTCGGGACTTTTCCTTGCTAAAACCTTCCCGCAAAAACGAAGAAAGCGGGGATGCAGCGGCAGATGATGATCAAACCAGCGCCTTTTGTGAGTACCTTGCTAACCTTCCGCCTACCACATGCCTTGTTTTTTATGAAAAGGGCAAGGCAGATGCACGCCGCAAGGCATACACAGCCATTAAAAAAAATGGCGCCATAGCGCTGTTTGATCCTTTAGAAAATGAAGAATTGTATAGATGGATCATA
The DNA here is from genome assembly GCA_023415655.1 of Bacillota bacterium. GTDB lineage: Bacteria > Bacillota > Clostridia > Lachnospirales > Lachnospiraceae > Lachnoclostridium. The sequence continues at coordinate 1,482 of JAEZKD010000022.1, forward strand.
CAGTCCATGAAGGCGCTTGGCAAGGAGATTTCCCTAAGTACGGCATCCAACCTGGCTTTTACCGTTGGTAAGGATGCAGCGCTTTTAAAGGGTGAAATGGAGAAGTTGGCTGCCCATACTGGGGAGCGTAACCAGGTAACGGAGGATGATATTCAACTGTTAGCCACCCGCTCACTGGAAGCCTCCGTATTTGATATGGTAGATGCGCTGGTGGAGATGAAAACAGCCAAAGCCTTTGGACTGTTTGAAAACATGCTGCGCACCGGCGGCAGCCGTTTTGCCATACTGGCTATGATCCTTCGGCAGTACCGAATTTTATTTCATTACAAGACCCTTCGGGAAAGCAATGCTTCTGCAGCAGATATGAAAAGTCGCTTGGGGATCCCCCCTTTTGCAGTAGACCGGGCGGCCCGTCAGGCATCCGCTTATACCAAAAAGCAGCTAGAGTCCGCCATGGCGCTGTGTGTGGATACGGAGTATTCAGTCAAGTCTGGCCGCATAGCTGAGGAAGGTTCCGTGGAGCGGGTAATGCTCCTGCTGTCCCGCTTGAAAAATGATGACATACAGAATTTGATTTTTTCAAGGCCTTAACGCAGATACATAACACAATGGCCCGGCATAAGTATGCCGGGCCGCCACCTTATGTAGATATAATTAAATCTGCTTTATCCTTGATCTTCATTTGATCAAAATACATATCCTCCAGCGGAATCCATTCATTAATGAAGCGGCTGTGCATATACTCCCCGTTGCGCTGAAGAATCCGCTTTGATTGCTCTGCACGGTCAATGGATAGGAAAACCATAAGATCATAGGCTTTCCGCAGTGCAGGGTGGTGGCTGTACACGCCTTCAATAATATTCAGCCTTTGGGGCACAACCTTCATCGGTTCACCAAGTTCGCCAGTGCTGCAGTCAAAGGGTCGATACGAAAACGGATTGCCTTTTTGTATCGGAGTCAGCACCTCAAGCAAGAATCGCTCCCAGTCAACATTTCCGCCAGGAGTATTGAGCCTTTCTTCTGTTTTTTGCTCTTGGGGCAAAAAGAAATCATCCATATGAAAAACATTACAGTGGCCATAGATTGCTTGCAGCCATACAGAAAGCGAACTCTTTCCCGAACCGCTGGGGCCATCGATGGCAATGGCAAGAGGCTTTTCTTGATCCTTTTGCCCATCCAGCCAAAGCAGTAACGGCAGAAATGTTTTTGCCTGTCTGCCAACAAGGCGGTATGCAGGATGATAGGCATTACGGAACGTATCACTGTGACGACAAAGGGGGTAGCCTTGCCTTTCGTATTTTTCCAAGAAGGCATCAAGCTCCATGGGCGAGAAAGGCATGCTGCCCTGGATGCACAGTTCCTTTAGCACATCTACTTTCGTAAGGAATCCAGCCATGGTACCCCGTGCTTTTTCTGATACAGCCTGAAACAATCCGGCTATCGTCTCCGAGTGCAAATGCTTTGCATCCTGTGAGTTTAAATGCATTCGGCATAGACCACCACCAATATCCTCCAGAAGATGAACC
>JAEZKD010000025.1 GCA_023415655.1 Bacillota bacterium
TAATTGAACTATATGAATATGATTTTACGGAATTCGACAATAAGGATGTAAATGCATATGGTTGGTATGGATATTCTTATTTGGATTACTATTGGACGGAACAGAATCGATATCCATATCTTATTAAGGTAGATGGTAAATTAGCAGGGTTTGTATTAGTTTGTGGCTATTGTTATGTATCCAAGGATCAGGATACCTTATTCTTATCAGAATTCTTTGTTATGAAAAAATATCGAAAACAAGGGATTGGAAAATCTGCAGCACTTGAGGTATTAAAAAAACATCCTGGTAAATGGGAACTTACCGTACATCCAAAGAATCTAGGAGCGCATAAATTTTGGAGGAGTGTGATAGCAGAAGCTTCCCAAGGAGAAGTGATTGTGGTAGAACAGGTGGAAGGTATCTATGAGGATGAGAATACTTTAGGCACTGCTTATTTATTCTGCGTAGAAAATTGATGCAATTAAGTTTTGGGAAATATGGAATAAAGCGCATATCATACTCTCTATTAATCGATAGAACGATATAATTGTGCATGAAAAGTTGAGGTTCGCACCTTTGTTTATGGTAATCTCTTATTAGAAAGGAGGGATTGTAATGGATTGGCTTACTAAGATGAATTCTGCAATCGATTATATTGAATCCAATTTAACCAATGAAATAGATTTTAGTGTTGTTGCAAGGAAGGCGTGTTGTTCCTCCTATAATTTTCAACGAATGTTTTCATTTATAACGGATATAACACTTGCGGAATACATACGTAGAAGAAGATTGACTCAAGCGGCAATCGAACTGCAGAATACAAAGATCAAAGTAATTGATTTGGCTGTAAAATATGGATATGATTCTGCAACTTCATTCTCAAGGGCGTTCAAGTCTCTTCATGGATTAACACCGATTGAAGCGAAGAAAGAAGGAGTTAATTTAAAAGCGTATCCCAAAATCTCCTTTCAAATATCGATCAAAGGAGAACAAGAAATGGATTACAGAATTGAAACAAAGGAAGCTTTTGAGGTGTTTGGAATTGAAACTATTTGCTCGTTAAAGGGAGAGCAAGGCTATTTAAGTCCTTCTCAGTTGTGGCAACAATGTCAAAAAAATGGGGAGTATGAGAAACTTTTTTCAAATGTAGGGGAATTACCAAGTTATGTTTCACAGGACTTATGTAAAATTCATGCAGTAGAGAACTATAGGAAGACAGAAGAAAACACGTTTCCTTATATGCTTTGTGGATTTGTTTCGAAAGGTAGTAATACGAAAGATTATAAAACGGTTCATATCCCTGCTCAAACGTATGCGATATTTCCTTCGGAACGATTTCGCTGGGATGATGAATTTGGTAAAGTTCTTACTACGCTACAGAAGAGATTCTATAGTGAATGGTTACCTACCGCTGATTATGAGAGAGTAGATGGACCAAACTTTGAAATCTATGGTGGAACAGCGGAATATGGATACATTGAATTGTGGTTTCCAGTAGTTAAAAAGTAAATAGTAATGGAATTAAAAAGCCAACTGCATGATGTACACACATAGATGATTCTAATAAAAGGATTTGAAGGTTATGATCTTCAAATCCTTTTATTAGTTGAGAAATCAAAATGTTGGGGAAAACGTAATGGTAGACTCTTCCTTGAATTAAATGTTTAAAAAAGTAAATTAGTATGATAGAATCAAATGGTAATATTTAGATAAGAAAACGTAGATGAGAACAACAATAAGTTTTCGTTGGTAATTAGTGATAAAATTTTGGAGTTACAAGATTTGGATAGATGGAGGTATCGAATGAAAAAAATAAATCTTGGTACAACCGAGTATAAGATTTCACAGTTAGGCTTAGGTTGTATTAATTTCGGAACGACAACCGAAGAAAAACAGGCATTTTTATTGATGGAGAAATATATGGAGCTGGGTGGCAATTTATTTGACACAGCCAATAACTATGCGGTATGGAATGGCGGTGACGGACGTGAAAGTGAGCGAACTATTGGTAAATGGATTATGGCGAATCCAATGAGCCGTAAGAACATGTTTCTTTGTACAAAGCTCGGTGCATTAAATGAAGCTACAGGGAGCGGGTTTGATTCTATGCAGGGAACAAGCAAAAAAGTAATCATAACAGAGGTTGAAAAATCTCTGGAGGCATTAAAGACTGACTACATTGATCTGCTTTATCTTCATGTGGATGACTTTACTACCCCTTTGGAAGAAACTATGGGTGCGCTTTCAGAGATGATAAGCAAAGGCTACGTGAAAACAATTGGGTGCAGTAATTTTAGGACCTGGAGAATAGAACGAGCAAGACAGATTTGTATGGAGAATCATTTGCCATTTTTCTCAGCAGTACAACAACGCTATACATACTTTCAGCCAGTGATGGATGCAGATTTTGGTGTTCAGATCTGTGCAGATAAGGAACTGGAATCCTATCTCGATCATTATAAGGATTTGACTATGATTTCTCATACTTCGTTGCTTTACGGTGCGTATTTTAAGGAAGGTATTGAGGATGAACAATATGATACAGCGATGAATCGTAGGCGTTTACAGGAGTTAAAACAAAGTGGTAGGAATCCTGTTGATTACGTGTTAAAACATATTACAACACAGTTTGGTGGAAGTGTTGCGCTTGTAACTTCCAACGATGTAGGGCATCTGGAAAGTAATATTAAAAGGTTTCAGTAAATACAAATGATATATTTGAGAGTACAGTTTTTTTCATGAAATACAATATTTGTGAGTCTTAATAAATGAGCAGTTTTTATTGGGGAGGGATATGATGAAAAGAATCGTTACTGTCATATTGTTTTTATTTCTTCTTTCTTTCATAGGTTGTTCAAGGTCAGAACGAAAAGAAGAACCATCAAATCATGACCTAGTGGTAACGTTAACTCCAACTTCAATCCCAACTCCAACGACACCACCAAATGTTATGCCATATGCAGTTTATTATAACGATCAACTATATCTTTACAAAGGTAACTTGGATATAGAAAGTATCGATAAGTCAAAGCTAACGATAGTAGGAGAAGTTACAGATTTCGTTTCAACATCAGAACTTCCTTCGGTTAATTTTCAAACAAATAAAGAATGTTTGTTACCTACACCATTGTTTACTTATCAAGAGGGAGAAACGATTCGTTTGGTTATGGAGGTCAATGGATATCGACAACTTTTAACAGGCAATCAAGAATATACCCACGAGTATTATGTTTTTGGGACTCAAGAAGAGTGATTGAATACATGAAAAATAAGTAGCGAGGGTGGAAACCACCAAGTGTGTAAACAGAAAGGAAAATCACTCTTACCTACCAAATAAAAAACTGGGGCTACCACAACACAATCAAAGTGTTGTGGTAGCCCCAGTAAATCATTTAAGGCCGATAATACAAATATGTTAAGATGCACGATTAATTAGTTTAATAAATACATGAATAATATACAATTATATTATGACTTTACCTTAGATTTATGCCAAACGTACGTTAGCTGCTTTTAACTTTCTAGAATCTCTTGGATCCTTTTCTACATCGAAAGTAACTCTCTGTCCTTCTTCTAAGCTTTTGAATCCATTGGATAAAATTGCTGAAAAGTGAACAAAAACATCGTCTCCACCGTTTTCATTTGTGATAAATCCAAATCCTTTTTGTGCATTAAACCACTTTACTGTACCGTTATTCATTAAGGTACCTCCTAAAATATTTGTAGTATCAATAAAAAAAAGATGTAATGGCAATTCATACAAACTTCGAATAGCCTTACATCGGTTATAAATTCATATTGATTACTTCTATCCATATTAGCATAATAATCTTTTAGTGTCAAGTTATTTAAAGCAAAAAAACTTTAATGAGCGATTTACTCAAAATAAAAAGGAGTAGTTGGTGTGAAAATGAGAAGAATGGATATGATAGTGATAGAAAAACAAGCTATTAAATTGATTGTAGCCATGAAGGAGTTTTATGGGAAAGTACCCGATTCGTAAAGACTTACATCGAATGAGTTATTATAAAGTACCAGTATTTAAAGTACTTATTCCATTGATGAATTTCTGTCTTACTGTGATGAAAAAAGAAATCTGTTCCGATGAGAGGGTGAGAGTTAGAAAGGTAATAATTCCTGGAGATCAAGGAAGAGAGCTCTTGTTGCGTATCTTTGAACCAATCGATTGTAAGGAGCCATCCTATTGTTTGTTCTATTGTCATGGTGGTGGGTTTTTCTTAAAGGCTTGTGCATTTCATTATAGAAACGCAAAGCTATATGCGATTCATACTCCGTGTAAAGTCATATTTGTGGAGTACCATCTAGCACCTAAATATCCATATCCAATACCGGTGAAGGATTGTTTTGTGGCATATCAGTGGGTATTGAATCATGCACAAGGGCTTAGAATTCAACCGAAAAAAATCGCAATCGGTGGGGATAGTGCAGGTGGTAATATTGCAGCTACCTTAGCAATTATGCTTCGCGATCAAAAACTGGTAATGCCCTGTTTTCAACTATTGATTTATCCCGTCATTGATTATCGAATGAAGACAAAATCGATGAGAAGGTTTTTGGATACTCCAATCACGAATCTTAAGGTGATCCAAAAGATGTGGAGCTATTATTTGAATGGGAACGTACCACAAGGAAGGGATAAGAGATATCTTTCCTTGATGGAGCAGGAGGATTATTCTAGATTACCAGATGCTTATGTTGAGACAGCTGAATTTGATTGTTTGCATGATGAAGCGATTGCTTATGCGAAACGATTAGTAAGCGCTGGTTGTAAGGTAGAAATCAATGAGACGAAAGGAACCGTGCATGGATTTGACTGCATTGAAAAAAGTCAGTTGGTTCACCTTTGCCTGAGACGTAGAGTTCATGTTCTGAAAGCAGCTTTTTCTGAAAAAAAGTCTTGAATTTTTGATGGAAATGGTGTAGTTTAAATTTAGAAGCTGTGTGACTGGCGGATAAGTGGGGTAACCCACAGGGAGCACAGCATAATGAAAAGCCGACCGCCTGGGCACCCAATGTATTTTGGTTGCTCAGGCGTTTTTTTTATGGCGGGTTTCAAGTAATCTGCATAGGAAAAATAACCGTTCAAACGAGCAACGATCATAAAAAAGGAGAAGAAGCGATGTCATTACAACAAGAGTTAGAATGCAATGTATATCCTGGTAGAGGAATTGTGATTGGGAGAAGTAAGAATGGAAAATATGCAGTCACAGCATATTTTATCATGGGACGAAGTGAAAATAGTAGAAATCGTGTATTTGTAATCGATGGAGAAGGAATCCGAACGAAAGCTTATGATGAGTCCAAATTAAATGATCCAAGTTTAATTATCTATGCTCCTGTACGTGTGCTTAAAAATTGTACGATAGTTACCAATGGGGATCAAACGGACACGATTTATGAAGGACTAGAACAAGGGATGACAATGGAACAAGCGTTACGAACGAGAGAGTTTGAACCAGATGCACCAAACTATACACCAAGAATTTCAGGTGTTCTACATATTGAGAATGGTCATTTTGATTATGCGATGTCAATCTTAAAAAGTAATCATGGTAATCCAGAATGTTGTAATCGATATACCTTTACCTATGATCATGCAATCGCTTCCGAAGGCCATTTGATCCATACCTACCAAGGGGATGGGAATCCACTTCCAAGCTTTGTTGGTGAACCAAAGCAGGTTACGATTCTTGATTGCATCGATGATTTTACTGATATGATTTGGAATTCTCTTAATGAAGAGAATAAGGTTTCTTTATTCGTACGATATATTGACATTGAAACAAAAGCGTATGAGACACGCATCATTAATAAGAATCAATAGGAGGAAGAGTAAATGAAGGAATTAGCACTCAAATATGGTTGTAATCCAAATCAAAAACCATCCAGAATTTACAGTAAGGAAGGAGAACTTCCAATCAAAGTACTGAATGGAAATCCAGGATATATCAATTTATTGGATGCCTTAAATGGTTGGCAGTTAGTAAAGGAATTAAAGATAGCTACAAAGCTTCCTGCAGCCACCTCATTTAAGCATGTCTCACCAGCAGGTGCAGCAGTTGGCCTATCATTAAGTGAAGTGGAACGAAAGATCAATTGGGTGGATGACTGTGGGGAGCTAACTCCATTGGCAAGTGCTTATGCAAGAGCTAGGGGAGCAGACCGTATGTCATCCTTTGGTGATTTCATTGCTTTATCGGATGTTTGTGATGTTTGTACTGCAAACCTAATCAAGCGAGAGGTTTCCGATGGTATCATAGCACCAGGATTTGAACCAAAAGCACTAGAAATATTAAAAACAAAAAAAAGAGGGACTTATAATATCATAGAGATTGACCCAACCTATCAGCCAGACCCAATTGAGAAGAAGGAAGTGTTTGGTGTTGTCTTTGAACAAGGACGCAATGAGCTTGAGATTAATGAAGCATTCATCAGTAACATGGTAACCAAGAATCAGGATGTACCAGAGAGCGCGAAAATCGATATGATTATTTCATTAATAACGCTAAAGTACACGCAATCCAATTCTGTATGCTATACCAAGGGCGGCCAGGCAATTGGGATTGGAGCTGGTCAACAATCTAGAATCCATTGTACGCGCCTTGCTGGTACGAAAGCAGATAATTGGTTTTTACGTCAGTCTCCACAAGTATTGAACCTTCCATTTCGTGAAGATATCAAACGTCCAGATCGTGACAATGCCATTGATTTATACATAGGAGAGGAATACATGGATGTTCTTTCTGATGGAGCGTGGGAGAATATATTTACTGAAAAACCACCAGTATTTACAAAGGAAGAAAAGAGAACTTGGTTAGATCAGATGCAGGATGTTGTCGTTGGTTCGGATGCGTTTTTCCCATTTACTGATAATGTAGAGCGAGCTCACAAGAGTGGGGCAAAATACATTGTTCAGCCGGGAGGTTCTGTCCGTGACCAAGAGGTCATTGATGCTTGTGATAAATACGGAATTGCAATGTGCTTTACAGGAATCCGTTTGTTCCATCATTAATAGAGAGGAATATCAGAGAAAATCTTCTCAGATAGGAGATAGAATATTCTCGGATATGAGATAAATTATTCTCGAATTACAGATATATGGAAAGGTGCTGTAATATCATTCTCAATTGAAGCTTACGATAACAAACTTCTGTTCTAAATTCAACTGTACAGAAGTTTGTTATCATAAGTGCAAAAGAGAAGGCTAACACAGCACCTTTTTTAGGTCTTTTTATGATTCTGATCAGACTTGATATTCTTTTTATATTTTCTAATAACTAGATATGCAACGAAGGCAAGAGCAAGGCAAACAATGGAAAACAAAGCGATATGAGAATATTGCTTAAAATATGGCATTGCTGTCTCCCAAGCAGATCCGAGTGCAGAACCGATAGAAACTAGGACGGTATTCCAAACCAAACTGCCAATGGTTGTTAGAAGTAAAAACTTTGGTAAGTTCATCTTAGCAAAGCCAGCAGGGATAGAGATGATACTTCGTACAATTGGAATGCAGCGACAAATCAAAACAGCCTTACTTTCATATTTGACAAACCATAGTTCTGCTTTATCAACAAACTCTGGCTTTAAATGCAATACTTTACCAAGCTTACCAGAGAATAATTTCTTTAGTCGATTGGCTTGAAAGATTCGACCTACTTCATATAATAAGATAGCACCAGCTAAGGAACCAAGAGTGGCAGCTAGGATGGTCCCTGGAATATTCAATGCTGTAGTAACAGTCAATGCACCACCAAGCAATAGAACTGCTTCGGATGGGATAGGTGGAAATGCATTCTCAATAAAGATAAGTAAAAAGATTCCTAGATAGCCATAGTTATCAACGATTTCAAGCATAATCTCTTGCATTTGGATACTCCTTTATGTTGTGTTCCTTATTTTCTTACCTATTCGATGAAGGCTGAGAGGGAACGTTATTTGGAAAAAACCATATGCTCGTATGATAACATAATAGGTATCATCTGTCAAAAAAGAGTAGTATTTCATGGTAATAATGTAATTTTTTTCGTAAAATTCTTAATTTTTTTCGTAGGGATGAGTAAAAATTAACTAAAAACTAGATTTTGCCTAAAAAAAATATAGTAATAATGTAAAATAATACTTGAATATTTTTATTACATATGATATATTAGGAATAGAGTCATTGGAAACGTTACCGATAACGTTACCGAGAACGTTTCTGAGTAAGACTTACCTAGTCGACAGGTAACCACGAATCATGTTTATTAAGGGAGAGGTTAATCTATGAAGAAAAAATTTTTAGCACTAACATTAGGCTTATCCATGGTAGCCGCAGCTTTTTCTGGATGTGGTAAAAAAGAAGATGAAGCAGGAAAAGTGTATTATTTGAACTTTAAACCAGAAGTTGAATCTATCTGGAAAGAGATTGCACAAACTTATACAGAGGAAACAGGGGTTGAAGTAATCGTTAAGACTGCAGCAGCAGGTACTTATGAACAAACATTAAAGGCAGAAATCACTAAGAGTGATGCTCCAACATTATTCCAGATCAATGGACCAGTTGGATATCAGAATTGGAAAGATTATACCTTAGATTTAAAAGATACGAAGCTTTATTCTTGGTTATTAGATAAGAGCCTTGCTGTTACTTCTGGTGAAGGTGTTTATGGTATCCCATATGTTGTTGAAGGATATGGTATTATCTATAACGATGCAATTATGCAGAAATACTTTGCTTTAAGTGATAAAGCAGTTTCTATTTCTTCCACAGCTGAAATTAATAACTTTGATACATTAAAAGCAGTAGTAGAAGATATGCAAGCAAAGAAAGATGCTCTTGGTATCGAAGGTGTATTCGCTTCTACTTCCTTTGCACCAGGTGAAGATTGGAGATGGCAGACTCACTTAGCGAACTTACCAATCTATTATGAATTCAAAGATAAAGGTGTCGCTGATTCTGCAACTATTGATTTTACATATTCAGAAAATTTCAAGAATGTATTTGATCTATATACAAATAACTCTGTAACAGAAAAAACACTTCTTGGTAGCAAGAGTGTAAATGACTCCATGGCTGAATTTGCTCTTGGTAAAGTAGCAATGGTTCAGAATGGTAACTGGGGCTGGGGACAGATCAGTGGTGTTGATGGTAACACAGTAACAGCTGAGAATGTTAAGTTCTTACCTATCTACACTGGTGTTGCTGGTGAAGAAAACCAAGGTCTTTGCACTGGTACAGAAAACTTCTTCTCTATCAACAGCAAAGCATCCAAAGCTGATCAGGAAGCTTCCATTGCATTTGTAGAATGGTTATTTAGCTCTGCAAAAGGTAAAGATTACGTTACAAACAAGTTAGGCTTTATTGCTCCATTCTCTACATTTGAGGATAATGAAAAACCAACTGATCCATTAGCTCAGGAAGTTATTAAATATATGGCTGATACAACAAAGACATCTGTAACTTGGAACTTTACTGCATTCCCAAGCCAGACCTTCAAAGATAACTTTGGCGCTTCCCTTCTTTCCTATGCACAGGATAAGATTACATGGGATGATGTAAAAGAAGCTGTTATCGCTGACTGGAAGACAGAAAAAGAAGCTACTGCTGAATAAGCATTAGTGGTTATTGGATGAGGGTGATGCGACAATCGTTTCACCCTCATTTGAGGTTTAAATATGACTAGGTTATTTAGATAGTAAAAAACATGGAACTAAATTGATGCACGACAAAAAGCGTGTCGGCGCAGCGAGGTGCGCACGTTAACATCGTGTGCGCTGAATTTCCGGATTTTTATGACTCATTTTTATCAAGTAGATACGAGGTGACGACATGCAAAAAACAATGAAGAAGTATTTTCCTATCTTTGTTTTACCAACATTAATTGCATTTACAATTGCATTTCTTATACCATTTGTAATGGGTATTTATCTAAGTTTTACGAAATTTACAACGGTATCGAATGCAAAATGGGTTGGGTTTTCAAATTATATCAAAGCATTTTCTAACAGTGAGTTTATTGATGCATTTTCATTTACTTTTAGATTTACTATTGTTTCGGTGTTGACAATTAATGTGCTTGCCTTTGCACTGGCATTGTTGTTAACAAAAGGGTTAAAAGGAACAAATCTATTTCGTACCGTATTCTTTATGCCAAATTTAATTGGTGGTATTGTATTGGGTTATATTTGGCAATTAATTATTAATGGTGTTCTTGCAAAGTATGGCTTTGATATTACATATGATGCAAAATTTGGTTTCTGGGGACTTGTAATTCTTATGAATTGGCAGCTCATCGGTTATATGATGGTTTTATACATTGCGGGTATTCAAAATATCCCAACGGAATTAATAGAAGCTGCAAAGATAGATGGGGCTAAGGGACGACAGATCTTATCAAAGATTACCTTACCACTTGTGATGCCTTCCATTACCATTTGTACGTTTTTAACATTAACGAATTCCTTTAAGCTATATGACCAAAATCTTGCATTGACTGCAGGTAAGCCAGGAAGAGAAACAGCAATGCTTGCTTTGGATATTAGTAACACATTCTATAATCGTAACGGTTGGGAAGGTGTAGGTCAGGCGAAGGCAGTTATGTTTTTCCTTATGGTAGCAGTTATTGCGTTAGCACAATTAGCAATCACAAGACGTAAGGAGGTAGAACATTAATGAAAAAGAAAGTCGGCTATCATGAAAAAGAAACAATGGCAGCTTGGAAACGTGTCACATTGACTATTATTTTATCAATCTTATCCGTTGTGTTCATGCTTCCAATTTTTATCGTATTTATTAATTCCTTTAAGGGAAAATTCTTTATTAGTGAAACACCATTCGAATTACCGAATGTAGAAACATTTGTAGGATTTACGAACTATATTGATGGGGTTGCAAAAACTGGCTTAATCAAAGCATTTCAATGGTCCTTTCTGATTACTATTTTTTCGGTTGTAGTTATTGTAATCTTTACTGCAATGACAGCGTGGTACATTGATCGTGTAAAATCAAAGATTACCAGTGGATTATATTATCTATTTGTATTCTCCATGATTGTACCATTCCAGATGGTTATGTTTACAATGACAAAAGTTGCTGATAGCTTAGGTCTTACGAATCCAGGTGGAATCATCATTATTTATTTAGGATTTGGTGCTGGTCTTTCTGTATTTACGTTCTGTGGTTTCATTAAATCCATTCCGCTTGCGATGGAGGAAGCAGCTATGATTGATGGCTGTAATCCAATACAGACATTTACACGTATTGTATTTCCTATGTTAAAGCCAACAGCAATTACAGTTGCGATTTTGAATACAATGTGGATTTGGAACGATTACTTACTTCCAAGTTTAATTCTTGATACAGAATACAGTACAATACCGATGGCAGTTCAGTCACTCAAAGGTGGTTATGGTTCCATTGATATGGGCGCGATGATGGCGATGTTAGTATTAGCAATCGTACCAATTATCATATTCTACCTTTGCTGTCAGAAATATATTATTAAAGGTATTGCTGCAGGTGCAGTGAAGGGATAATGGGGGTAAGATACATGAGAAAGTGTGGCGTTTTAATGCCGGTATTTAGTTTACCATCTCGATATGGTATTGGCTGTTTTTCAAAGGAAGCATATGAGTTTGTAGATCGATTAAAAGCAGCGGGACAAAAATATTGGCAGATTCTCCCTTTGGGACCGACTAGTTATGGAGATTCTCCATATCAATCTTTTTCGGCATATGCAGGGAATCCATATTTTATAGATTTAGATCAGCTGAAAGAGGAAGGACTATTAGATTCTCAGGATTGTGAGCTGGTGACATTAGAGAATGATGCTGAACGTATTGATTACGCTCGTTTATATCATACAAGATTTCATGTCTTAAAAAGAGCATTTTATAAATTCAACAAAGAGGATTCGAATTATCAGAACTTTCTAGCTGCGAATAGGGAGTGGCTTGAGGACTATTCACTATTTATGGCGCTAAAGGATAAGTTTGAGGGGAAAAGCTGGAGTGAATGGGAATATTCCATTAAAAATCGTGAGGAAGCAGCCTTACATTACTATCAAAACGAATTAAGAGAAGAAATCGAATTTTATTCCTTTATTCAATTTAAGTTTAAGGAGCAATGGAATCAATTAAAAACTTATGCCAATGATCAAGGAATTCAGATTATTGGTGATATACCAATCTATGTGGCATTTGATAGTGCAGATAGTTGGGCAAATAAGGAGTTGTTCCAGTTTAATGAGGATGGTCTTCCAAGTGCAGTAGCTGGTTGTCCACCGGATGCTTTTGCAAAGACTGGACAATTATGGGGGAATCCACTTTATCGATGGGAGTATCATAAAGATACTGATTACGATTGGTGGACTAAGCGTATCGCATATTGTTTTCAATTATATGATGTTGTTCGTGTGGATCATTTCCGTGGTTTCGATGAGTATTATTCCATTCCATATGGGGAAGAAACTGCAGAGAATGGTTGTTGGAAAGCAGGACCAGGATTTGAGATTTTTGAAACAATGTTCCGTAAATTAGGAAAATTAGAAATTATCGCAGAGGACCTTGGTTATTTAACAGAAAGTGTTATCGAACTTGTTAAGAAGACAGGGTATCCTGGAATGAAGATTTTGCAATTTGCCTTTGATTCGAGAGAAGAAAGTGATTATCTTCCACATAATTATGAGCATAATTGTGTAGTATATCCAGGAACTCATGACAATGATACTATAATGGGGTGGTATCAGTCACTGAAAAAAGAAGACAAAGACTTAGCAATCCGTTATGTTGGACTTGATGGGGTTGATGAGGTAGAGATTCCATGGTATTTTATACGACTTGCAATGCAAAGTGTAGCTGATTTTTGCATTATTTCAATGCAAGATTATCTTGGTTTAGGTAGCGAAGCAAGAATTAATATACCTTCTACAGTCGGAGATAATTGGAGATGGAGAATGAGTTTAGAAGACTTTGATTCATCACTTTGTGAGAAAATAAAATTAATGACGGAGACATATTGTAGATAGCTTGTACTTTATGTCAGATATTGTTATAATACCATAGAATAGTTAGATGACTTCATCAGTGGAATAGGAGTTATCGAGTCTCAACTGTATCTTTTGAGAGAAGTATTTCTTATCATGGTGGAAATAAGAGGTAACATCAATGGAATCTATAACAATTAAAGACATTGCACGCATATGTGGGGTTGGAGTTAGTACTGTTTCAAGAGCAATCAATAATCATCCAGATATTAATCCAGAGACAAAAATGATGATTATGTCGACCATCAAGGAACATCATTATATCCCAAATAATAGTGCAAGAAATCTAAAACGTATTGATGCGAAAGTAATTGCAGTGTTAATCAAAGGTATTACCAATCCGTTCTTTACTAATGTAATGCGGGGCTTAGAACGTGAAATAAAGAAGAAGAAATATTCTATGGTGCTTCATCAGGTAGATGATTCAGAAAATGAAGTATCCGTTGCACTTGAACTAATAAAAGAGAAAAGACTTCGAGGGATAGTATTCCTTGGAGGATACTTTTCTCATACGGAAGAAGAATTAAGTCAACTACATGTTCCCTTTGTTTTAAGTACGATTGATGTTATCGGGAAGGTGAAAAAGGAAATCTATTCATCAGTTACAGTAGATGACTTTGCAGAAAGCTATAAGATGGTTAGTTATCTATGCGAGCTTGGGCATAAGGATATTGCAATTATCACAACTGGGGAAAATGACAAAAGTATTGGTAAGCTACGTTTAGATGGTTATAAAAAAGCGCTGAGTGATCATGATATCTCTTTTAATAAGCAATTATTAATACCTATGGATGATACCGAACCACAGTATTCTCTGGGGTGTGGATATCATGTGATGCAACGGTTCTTACAAAAAGAGATCCCTTGTAGTGCAGTGTTCGCAATTTCAGATGAACTTGCGATTGGTGCTTCAAGAGCAATTATGGAATCTGGTAGGAAAATACCAGAAGATATTAGTATTGCTGGATTTGACGGAATCGATATGGCGAAGTATTATAATCCTTCCATTACTACGATTCAACAACCAATTGATGAGATTGCGCACGAATCAATTGAAATCTTATTTCATGCGATTAAAGATAAAGAGGCTCATCAACATATTACCTTCGAAGGAAAATTAATTGTTGGAGAATCTACCTCTTGTCCGAAAATTAAATAGATGGAAAGAAAAGGTATTAGGAGATTTCTCCTAATACCTTTTTTATTCATAGGAAACGGCGTTTCCTATGAATAAAAAAAGCTCTAAATAACAGGGCAACAATGCACACTCGGGGGGAGTGTGCAAAGCACACTTTGTTCTTGTCACGAAAGCGCAACTCTTTGCTCATAGATCGGGAGGTATAACAGATTTTACATAATTTTCGGGGAAAATGTAACAAATTACACAAAAAGATTTACTTTAGTCGGGAAATATTGTATAATCTGTTTATATATATTTTATATATATGTAGATATATGTAAAAACTACAGCGAAACTATGAAAGGATTAGGGGACGATTATGAAAAAAAGACGAGTGTCAAAGCAACAAGTGTCAAAAAAGCAATTGCCAAAAAAACAATTGTCTAAAAAGAAACACAAAAGTATTATATTTCAGCTACTTGCCCTTGGTTTAGTACCACTTTTAATACTAGATATAGTTTTAACGACGTATAGTACAATAGTATTACAAGAAAGCATGAAAGGTGAGATTAAAAACTCGTTACGTTATGTCTCCGCGTCACTCATAGAAACATATACGAACTTGTATCCTGGTGATTATACGAAAGATGTATCTGGTGCCATCTACAAAGGCAAAACAAAAATCTCAAGTGATAGTCGACTGGTTGATTCTATCAAAGAAAGTGCTGGTTTCGATTGTACCCTCTATTTTAATGGAATGCGTAATATTACAACGATCAAACGTGAGAGTAATGGTGCAAAGGCTATTGCAACGTCACCGGATGAGAAGGTGCGTCAATATGTAGAATTTGAGGGAAATACATATTTTAGTGACTCCTTAGTAATTGAAGGAGTACGATATTATGCTTATTATACACCACTTTATGATAACTACGATAATATAGTAGGTATGGTTTTTACCGGAAAAGATTATGATTCGGTTCAAAAACAAATTGAGTCACAGATTATGAGAATTTTATTATTCTCGGCTGTGATTATCGTCGTATCAGGTCTGTTTACCATTATCATATCTAAGAAATTAAGCAAGAACATGAAGGATGCAAAGAATTTTCTATCTGACATCGCAGAAGGAAACCTTTCAACCACATTACCAGAAAAACATCTAAAACGAAAAGATGAAATCGGAGATATCTTCCATAAATCAGTATCGCTTCAGGAAAAGTTGATTGGAATTGTAAGTAACATCAAGCATTCCACACGTGAATTGGTTCTTTCCTCCGATAGCTTAGCAAAAGCTTCGCACGCAACCGACCAGACAGTTGGCGAAGTATCGAGTGCTATGAGTGAAATTGCAGGACAAGTACAAGCCCAAGCAAATCAGACTCAAACTGCTTCTGACAACATATCCATCATTGGAGCTCAGATGTCTTCAATTATGGATACCATGAATGAATTGAGTCAAGTATCCCAAACGATGTCTATGGCAGAAAAGACATCCACAGAGATGTTACAACAGTTAAATGCTTCGAACGATCAAACAATGAACTCCATAGAGAAAATAGCACAGCAAACGGATATCACAAATCAATCGGCTCATGATATCCAAAAAGCAGTTGGTTTGATTCAAGCGATAGCAGAAGAAACGGATCTCTTATCGTTGAATGCTAGTATTGAAGCAGCGAGAGCTGGCTCTGCAGGCTTAGGCTTTAGTGTTGTTGCAGAAGAAATTAGAAAGCTTGCGGATCAGTCGAGAAAATCTGCAAGTGAAATTGAGCATATCATACAAAAATTGTTACATGAATCTAACACTACAGTAGAAATTATGAAGGAAGTAAAAGCAAACATTGATCATCAACAAGAATGCTTACAACAGACCAAGGTGAATTTTACATCCATTAGTGAAGGCATCAATGTATCGAATGAAAGTGTGAGTGGAATCCGTAATAAGATTCACGAATTGAATGAATCCAAGAATGTGATTGTTCAAGTAATCGATGCATTAACGGCGCTTTCACAGGATAATGCTGCAGTAACTCAGCAGACCTCAGCTTCCACTCAAGAATTGGATATGACGGTAGATAAACTCGCAGAATCTTCGATTGCACTGAAAGAAATTGCTTATGATTTAGAAAAGCAGTTAGATGTTTTTCAGATGTAATGGTGAATTGATATTTATTAATAAGATAGGAATATACTAGAGATCCCCCAATTTTAGATGATTTTATCTAAAATTGGGGGGTTATTTTTTTACATCTGGCGTCAATTGGCAGGAAATGTCACATTCTAAAATTGAATGTAAAAATTAATAAAACAATGTCATAAAAGAGATTACGAAACATTTAGTTAATGAATAGAAAGTATTTTCTTTTAAAAAAGCTGTGATATATTTAATATGTAAATTATTTACTTTCGAGAAAAGAAACGCAATACCAAGGTTGATTTGAGAAAGCTCATACTAATCTGTGTTCGTAGGAAACGATTCTATGATGATGAAAGGAGGGATCACAAAAAAGAAGTCAAAAAGTTTTACAAAAAGGAATCAGAAAAAGATACGAGACAGATTACATATTAGCTTAATTCATAAATACCAAAGATTGAAAAAGACATTCAATTAGGGAGTAATGTATTTATTAAAAAAAGGAGAAGTAGAAATGAGACAAGCTAAAAAAAAGAAATCAGCGGTATTGAGAAGATCAATGGCACTTTTTCTAAGTCTTGTAATGATCAGTAGTTATTTCGGTTTACACTTCAATCATCCTACAGTCGTTAAAGCAGATACGACTGCAATTATCGAAGATTTTGAGTCAGAGGATCGTATTGGATTTCCTATGGGTGGGGTAACACTTGAGCGTTCGTCGAATTCAATGGATGGAACCAATGCACTTTATGTTTCAAATCGTACTCAGGATTGGAATAGCTATAGCTATGATATCAAACAATTCAATGGTAAATCAATACAGTTCAATGCACAAATGAGAGCGGATGCAGAGAATCTGGTTGGATTTGTTTGTGTGAAAACTAAAGTCAGCGATAAAGAGGCTTATACTTGGATTTATAATAATGCCTTAGTAAATGGCCAATATACACAGATTAACACATATTATTCCATTCCACAGGATTCAACAGAAACGATTCTATATTTTGGTACTTGGGATTATGTAGCTAATAAGGCGACATGTGATTCTTTTTATCTAGATAACATTAGTATCAAAGAGTCAATGTTTATTAAGGAAAACTTTGATGACTATACAGATACGGAATCTAAAAAAGGTAGTGTATTTGGTAGTCCTACACTGACACTTATTCCGAATGGGGATAAGAATAAAGCATTAGAGGTAAGCAATCGTTCTGAAAATTATTATGGCTATGCTTATAATTTGAATGCGTTTGCTGGGAACAAGATCACAGTGAAAGCTAGAATTTCTGCAGTTGGTGCAGCGGCAGATGTCAGCAACACATTTAATGCTACGTTAAAAACAACGAAAACAGGGACAGATGATGCTTATAAACAAGTAGCTACGGTAACTACGACTGGAAGTAATTACGTTGTGATGCAAAGTGCTGAATATGAACTCTTATCAGGTTCTGATAGTTACAGTTTATATTTTGAAGGTCCAAAGGATGTTACATATGCAATTGATGATATTGAGATTGTTGTTGTTGGTGATTACACCAATCCTTCTTCAGGGAGTAGCTATGTTGATTATACATCATATCCAATATTGAAGGATCTTTACAAGGATTATTTTAAGATGGGTGTTGCTTGTGAAGCAATTAGTCACTGGAGTACACCAAATCAATTAAGTGAAATTGGTAATCCAGTCAAAGAAGACTTTATGAGTCGTCAATTTTCTAGTATAACGTTTGGTAATGAATTAAAACCAGATTCGAATATGGGTTATAAAGATCCTAGTGCTACAGAAACGAATTTACCATTTATCATTCATCCAGCAGCAAAAGAGATGCTTGATTGGGCGAAGTCTGTTCATATGCCTGTTCGTGGTCATACCTTAGTATGGCATAGTCAATGTCCAGAAGCAATCTTTTGTAAGGAATATCAACCAGTGAAAACGGATAATAAACTGAGTGCAGACTGTCTTGTAAGTCGAGAAGTCTTACTACAACGTTTGAAAAGCTATATTGATAGTACCATGAAATATATGTATGAAAATAACTACGCTGATGTTATTTATGCATGGGACGTTGTAAATGAAGCCGTTGAACCAGGTGCAAATCAATATAATTTAAGAAACAGCTATTGGTATCAGATTATCGGTGATGATTTTGTATATTATGCGTTTAAGTTCACAAGAGAAGCAGTTGATAAATATTCGGTTGAGTTTGCTTCAAAATATGGTGTTGATCCATCAAATGCAGAACAGCTTGATACGATTCAGCCATCTCTTTTCTATAATGATTATAATGAGTTCCAAGCAGTAAAGTGTGATGCGATTATTAGTATGATTACTCGAGATGTTGAGGGACCAGGAAAATCAATGGTTTCTCAAGGTTATATCGATGGTATTGGTATGCAGGGACATCTGAGTGATAATACGAGTATTCCAACATATATCGAGGCACTTAGAAAATACGATCAAGTAGTGGATGAAGTACAGATTACCGAACTTGATGTGTCACAGACTACGACTGGAGTGAATGCAGAATATTATCAAGCGAAGTTCTATAAAGAATTTTTTGAAGCATTGATTGCAGAAGTAAAGAATGGTGTTAATTTAAATAGTGTTACAGTTTGGGGATTAACGGATGATAATTCTTGGAAGAAGGAAACTCTTCCTTTGTTATTCAAGGGAAATCTTTCTAAGAAGTTAGCATTTGACGGTCTTGTTGCAGCAGTTAATGGAACAGAGTTACCTGAACCAGCTTTTGTTGCACCAGATTTTAAAGATATGAATGCTACGTTTGATGCAGAAGATGCAACGGTTGAATCAGAAGGCTTTTCCGTACGTGGTGGAGGATTGTTAAGTATACAAAGTGATGTTGTATTTAACGGAAAGAATGCGTTACTCGATACTGGGCGTACGGCTAATTGGCATGGTGCAAGCTTTGATGTATCTAGATTTATTGGACAGACAATTGAGGTAAGTGCATGGGTTAAGTGTGCCGCACCTGAGGTAAAATTATCAGCTGATATTGATGGTGTATGGCCAAATCTTGCTGCAGTTGATACATCAGATGGTGAATGGAAACAACTTACAGCAGTTTATCAGGTTCCTTCTAATATGACGGCATTGAAGCTGTATTTTGAAGCTGGCACCCTAGACGACATTTATATTGATAGTGTCAAAGTAAAACTTCATGGTATGAACGAGGATTTTGAAGGAGAGGCTAATATAGCTAGCGCAAGAGGCGTTGCACATGTACCTTCATTCGCAGGGGTGACTGATACCGACAGCTACAATGAGAGTGGACATTCCTTCTTGGTAAAACGAGCAGAACAAGATGCTACGATGAAATTCGATGTAAGTAAGTACATTGGTTATAACATTACGGTAAAAGCTTTTGTGAAGACATCAGATGCAAAGATTCGTCTTGGTTTTGATTCAGATACTCCAGTACTGATAACGGAAGTGGATTCAGTTGCAGGCGAATGGACCGAAATTAATGCAACCTATAAGTTGTCGAATCAGTTAACAGCAGCATCTTTATATATTGAAACCGATGGTAATGCTGATATCTATATTGACAATATTAGTGTATTAATGTCAGATTTGAAAGAAGATGTTGAAGGAGCAACCACTGTGTTAACTACAAGATGGGGTGGTGCAGGTACCCTTAGTATTGTAGAGGATGGTGCCAAAGACAATCATGTTGCTGTATTAAAGGATCGTACTGCGAATTATATGGGTATTGCCTTTGATGTAACTTCCTATATAGGAATGGATGTTTTAGTATCTATGGATGTTAAGACAAACGATGCAAAGATTAGTTTAACTGGTGACATTGATGGAACATGGCCAAATTATGTAAATACTACCTCGAACAAGGGTCAGTATAAGACAATCCATGCTGCAATTAAGCTACCTTCGAATTTATCAACCTTACGACTCTATGTAGAGACCGATGGAACCTCAGATCTTTATGTAGATAATGTTACAATCAAGAGAATTCCAGTTGGCACAGAGCATAAATTAATCTTTGATATGAATGGACACGGAATTGCTCCAGTAACTCAACTAGTTACTGAGGGTGGATATGCATATCAGGTTTCTCCAGCGTCAGTTGATAACTATTCCTTTGATGGTTGGTATAAGGATGCAGCATGCACGACTCCTTGGGATTTTGCAAGTGACACGATAACAACTGAAACTACACTATATGCAAAATGGACGGAGTCATCTACACCAACACCAACGCCAGAGGTGCCAACACCAACACCTTCAACGCCTGTGGTTACAACTCCGACCGTTGAGTCAAAACCTATCTATAGTGAAACAAAGGAATACGATAAGGTAGTTTATGACGTTACTATAAAGAATCCAACCGCAATGTATAGCATTATAAAAAAAGCACTTGCTGGTGGAAAAGATATTATCTTTGAATTTACAAGTAATAGTAAGCTGCTTTACAGTTATACATTGAAGGCTGGCATGTATGATCCTTCTGTCATTTTAGGTAATATGAAGCTTGGATTAACCATTGGTTCTGCAAAGGACTTAAATCAGGATAAGGGTATCCTTCTGTCAATGGAACAGACTGGTAAATTGGCAATGGAAACAGTACTTAAGGTAAATGTAAGCGATTACTTTAAGGCTGGTGATACCGTTTACCTATACAAATATAACAAGGAAACAAAGAAATTGGAATGCCAACCAAACAATAAATATGTTGTTGGTTCGGATGCTTTCGTATCCTTAAATATCATTACCGGTGGTGATTATGTGCTTCTTCCTGCAGCAGCTAGTCGTAATGAGAAGAAAGGATTCTTATCTCAAGTTGAATTAAAGAAAAAGCTTGAGTTAAGTGCTGGTCAAGTAAATCAACAGTTTATCAGTTTCCCTGATTTCTTTGCATTCGTTTCTGATCTTACCGATTTTGATGCAAGTAAACATTTAGCAAGCATCGGGACTACTGTTACCTTTAAAACGAATAACAATAAGGTTGTCTATGTGGATGAAAACGGTAATCTATGGGCAATTCGCAAGGGAACCTGTAAGGTAGCTGCAATTGTTACGACATCAACCGGTAAAACAATAAAATACGTTACTACTATAACAGTGAAATAAAACCAATGCCGTGTGAACGGTAGGAAATCAAAAAAGAAATTGGAGCAAATCAATGTTTTTCGGCAAAGAGCCATTAAAACATCAGATAAGCTCCATTTTCTATTGTTAGGTGTAGGAAACAACATTCATGTAGATAATAAACCTCAAATGTAAGAAAGAGGTAATTATGTATGTTATTGCTTAAGCAGATACCAAAGGATCTAACCTGTGACAGTACACTAGGATTTATAAAGGAAGGTTATTTATTTATATCGAATCGTATGAAACGATTGGATACGAATCTATTTTCGGCACGTTTTCTCGGGAAAAAAGTAGTATTTTTAATGGGGAAAGAAGCAGCAGAACTTTTTTATCAAGAAGCTTTCTTTCAAAGAAAGGGGGTTGCACCAATGAGGGTGCAGAGAACTCTCTTTGGGAAAAAGGCGATACAGGGTTTGGATGGGGCACAGCACAAAAAGCGGAAAAGTATGTTTATGTCATTACTGACACCTGATTATGTGGATTCCTTAGTTCAAATCTGTCATCAGAATTTAGAGCGATATGGAAAACAATGGGAGAAACAATCCTCTGTTAATTTATATAAGGAAAGCCAAAAGATACTATTTGAAAGTGTATGTCAATGGGTTTCTATCCCATATCAAGAAACAAAGATTGAAGCATATGCCGAAGCGTTTGGGTTAATGATCTATGGCTTTGGAAGAATAGGGAAAACATATCGCAGAGGTAAACAAGCGAGAAAAGAGGTCGAGGCTTGGGTGAAAGAATGTATCATAGCAGTTCGTAACGGCTTTTTATCAGTGCCTTCTAACAGTCCTATTTATCGCATGAGTATGTACGAGGAAGAGGGGATTTGTAAGCTTCCTGCACAGATTGCTGCTGTTGAGTTAATTAATATGATACGACCAGTCATTGCAATTGCCACGTATGTTACATTTGAAGCATTAGCCATCAAGGAGCATCAAAGCTGTGTAGAGCAACTACGTAAATGTGATCCAATTTACCTAGAAATGTTTTGTCAGGAGGTACGTCGCTTTTATCCATTTGGACCATTCGTCGGGGCAAAAGTAAAATTTGATTTTGTGTGGAAACGATTCTATCTAAAAAAGAATACACTCGTTATATTAGACTTATATGGTACCAATCATGATCCTCATCTTTGGGACGAACCGAATCAATTCCAACCAGAACGTTTTTTATCGAGAGAGAAATGTCTTTATGACTTGATTCCACAAGGTGGTGGGGATATGCATTCAGGGCATCGTTGTGCAGGAGATGTATTAACAGTGAAAATCATGCAACTATTTGCAGATTATCTGGTAAATCACCTTCATTATGAGGTGCCAAAACAGAATTTGCATTATTCCTTTAAAAAAATACCTACGTTGCCTGAGAGTGGGTTTGTTATGAGGAAGGTGAGGAGGATTTAGGGGAAGATGGAGTAGGATGATACGATGACAAAACGAGGTTATTTACCTACCGATGAACGGGAATTTAGTGGATTAGCGGTGAAAAAATTGTATCAAGCGGGGCAAGATTTATATTATTTACTAAATCATGGTTATAAAATGAAGGGAGCCTCTACTTTTGTAGGGAATCACTATCTGTTATCGGAGAGGCAAAGGTTGTGTTTAACACGAGCAATCGCCTCAAAAGAGAGTATCGAGCATAGAAAAGAAAAAGAAATTAAGTGGATTCCAGAAGGGAGTACGATTTCGGTGGATGGTTTTAACACGATCATTACACTAGAAATTGCGTTATCGGAATCCTTATTATTGAGATGTATGGATGGAGCGATTCGAGATTTGGCAGGGCTTCGGGGGACCTACCATCTGATTGATAAAACTCAATCAGCAATACTTCTTCTTGGAGATATGCTAGAAAAAAATAAGGTTAAGGAAGTTGTATTTTATGTGGATGCACCAGTTTCTAATTCAGGAAAGCTCAAACAATGTATCTTAGAAAACCTTACTCCCTTTTGCTTTGATGTAAAGGTCGAAACAATTCGTCAGGTGGACTCGACTCTAAAAACCTTAGAATATGTTGTCTCTAGTGATGCAATTATACTCGATCAATGTCGTAGCTGGATAAATCTCAATCAGAGAATTATTGATAGTTATAAGAAAGAATATGCATTTATTGATTTTACACATGGGATTACGAATGATACGTAGTAAATTGGAAGAACAAAGAAATTAGAGTAGATACACACTAGGGAATAGATGGGAAAGGTTGTATGAGATTGTAAAATCAGCTATACTAGTAGTAATCCTATTGTCGATAGTAGAGATATTTTGTCAAAGTTATAATGATTTGCGCAGTCACAACAAACTTTGTCAGGTAGCATGAGATAAAGCATTTAGATACAGATAGGAGTAACTATGAAATACAAAGCAATTCTTGTTTCTATACTTTCAGCAGTTTTACTTGCTGGATGTAGTTCGTCAAAAGACACCGTAGATGGGTTCTTGCAAGAGGATACATCAAGTATTGTAAAGGAGTCAGAATACAAGAACGAAATCACAGAGGATAATAGTGAGGATTTGGCTGATGCGAATTCAAAGCGAACTGATCGTAATGATACGACAAAAGAGGGGATTTATTCAAATATAGACAAATTAGAAGACCATGGCCAAACTGCTGATACGCATGCTTCTTCTAATCAAAGTAATACACAAGTTGGAAGACCAAATGAGGAGAATTCTCTAGTAACAGAGCAATGCCCGACGTTAGCTCCAACCAAAGAACCAACCAATCAATCAGGACAATCAACGAAACCAGAATCAACAGTACAACCGACAAAGGTGCCAACACAGGAGCCAACACAGGAGCCGACACCAACAAAATATCCAATTTGGGATCAGTTGATTCCGTTGTTTCCAACGAACCAACCGACTGTAAAGCCAACAATAGCACCAACGAAACAACCAACACCTACACCAACCAAGCAACCAACACCTACACCAACCAAACAACCAACAGCAGTACCTACGATTCAACCAAAACCAACAACTGCACCAACACAAATCCCTAGTACGGGAACTTCTAAGTCACTAAGTGTACGTGGAGTTACGATTGCAATGGGAGAAAGTAAAAGTAGTGTCATTGATAAGCTTGGAAGTCCGTCTA
>JAEZKD010000030.1 GCA_023415655.1 Bacillota bacterium
CGGTTACTACATATGCAGCAAACCCAGATGAAGATATACTTCAAGCGTTTCAATTACCAGTGGATACTCAAAAGAACCATTTAATAGTACAAGTTCATGTTTATGAGGGCTTAAGTGAGCTTACAACCATTTTTAATCGGCTAAGTACATACTTTATTGAAAAGGGAATTCCGGTAATTATTGGAGAGTTCGGAAACAAAAGCACTGTAGATATAGAGAAGAGATTAAGTTATGTATCTTACTTTTTAGGCGAAGCAAAAAAGAGTGGAATCACATGTTTTTGGTGGGATGATGGTGGAAATGCAACCTCAAGAGATGACACTTATAACTATGCTTTGCTCAATCGATGGGATATGACTTGGTACTATCCTGATATCATAGAGAAAATAATGGAGGAACTGAGGTGATAATATGATAGAACATAAAAAAAACGGAGAAAGCTTAATTTCAATTATCATACCGCTATATAATAACGAGCAATATTTAGAGCAATGCTTAGTATCCGTAATTAATCAAACTTATCAGAATATTCAGATTGTTATAGTGAATGATGGGTCTAGGGATGAATCAGGTAGTATTTGTGCGAGATTTGCAGAGAAAGATTGTAGAATCCAATTAATATCGAAGAACAATGAAGGAGTCTCAATAGCAAGAAATGTTGGATTAATGTATGCCAAAGGTGATTATGTTTGCTTCATTGACAGCGATGATTATGTAGATCAAAATTTTGTAAGAGAACTATATGAATTAATCATACAAAAGAATGGTTGTAACCTTGCAATATGTGGATATACTGAGTTCAGTGATAAGGCTATCATTGGGCAAACAACTGGAGAATGTGAAACGCTTAATCAGAAGCAAGCATATGAAAAGCTATATCGTACGGATTCTTTTCGTGGATATGTTTGTAACAAGATTTTTGTGCGAGAGATAATTGAGAAGAATCATCTGCAATTCTCAACTTCTATTTCGGTATGGGAGGATGTTCTATTTGTTTCGGAGTACTTACGATTTTGTAATTATGTTATTTATAATCCATGTAGCTATTATTATTACAGATATCATGAGCTATCTGCATCCCATAATCAAGGGAATATTAAGAAAGCAATGGATGTATTACAAGCTCAGATTATGATAGATGATCAAATAAGTAGTGAACTTATTTCAGTAAAGGAGATAATTGCAAAAAGGATTCTATTAAGCTCTATTGATGCAATTCGTACATTTCAAGTTAGTAAAAGTTATTCATTAAATATGATTAAGGAAGTAAAGGGTATTATTAATCGATATAAGAAAGTAGGGAAAAAGAATCTTGCCCTGATAGATAGGATAAAGATATTTATATGTTATCGACTGCATTCATGTTACTTTATCATTTTGAGATTTAATAAGTGAAATCAACTTGGTAAAGAAGTACGTTTAGGAAGGCATGAGAATTAGAGAATAATATAAACTTTTCAATGTTAAAAGGAAGGAGAAATATGATTATAGGAGTAATTTAATCATATGAGGGAAGATGAGGTATTCGGATATAAGTAAATGCAAAACCAATATCATTTAAGCTAGAAAATATTTTGAATCATAAGTACGACAAGAGGAAAGGATAGAATTTAAAATGATTATTAAAAAAAATATAATTTGGATCATAAACTATATCTATTTATACATTAAGCATCGGATTTATAGTGATAAATGTTATGTATTAATTGGAACTCCATTACATGGAAATTTAGGGGATCAAGCCTTGGTATTAGGAGAACTTAATTTCTTTCATGATAAAATGAAGGGATTTAAGTTAATTGATATTCCTTCAGAAATCTTTCAACAGAATACGAAAAAATTTTCAAGGATTATAGGAAAAAAAACTATCTTAATTCATGCAGGTGGTTTTTTAGGAGATACTTGGATCAATGAAGAGAGGATGGTACGTACGGTAATACAGTCCTTTCCTAATAACAAGATTATAATCTTACCTCAAACAATATATTTTTCTAATACAAGCGATGGAATTCAAGAACAAATGATATCAGAACAAATCTACAATGAACATAGTAATTTGGTTATATGTACAAGAGAAGAAACCTCTTTTAATCTGGCTAAAATAATGTTCCCTAAGAAAAAGGCTCTACTAACACCAGACATGGCATTGTACCTAAAACCATGCACTCGAGAGAAATCAAAAAAAATTGCTTTACTTTGTCTAAGATTTGATATAGAGGGAATCCTATCCGATTATGAAAAAAAAAGTTTAGAAGAATCCTTAAAAAAATACGAATTTTCGGATATTAAATATTCAGATACTGTGATTAAACGAAAAATTTATCCGTTTATGCGTAAATATGAAGTAACCAAAAAATTGAAGGAATTTTCTCAAGCCAAATTAGTAGTGACAGATCGTTTACACGGTATGATTTTTGCCTTACTTACTGGGACACCTTGCATTGTATTACCTAATTATAATTATAAGATAAGTGGAGTATATCAATGGATTAAAAAAAGTAATATTATAATGTTTCTTAGTGATATTCAAGATATTGATAACAGTATAAAACAGATAGTACAGCAAAAGGATAATGGTCATATATTAAATGAAATAAAGTCTTTTTATGAACCTTTATTAAAAGAAGTTAAGAATAAATAATATGGATTTAAGAGTATCCAATTATGAATATGTTATTTCGGACGAATGGAAAGTGTATTTTACCAAAGATAAATTCTATGTGGAGTATTTTGAATATATAGAGAGGATGTACCGGTTGCCATCCAAAAGGGTATAAACCGCTGATAGCAGAGCTTGAGAGTAGTAGTAATTAGGTAAATCGGTACATCAATGTGTAAAATAGTTTAATAAAAAAGGTGCAAGGAAGATATCTAAGTAATAACTTTACTTGATTGTTGGTGATTTTTATGAATGAAGGTACGAGAACAAGCAATTCAACAAAAAACATTAAATTTGGTCTTATCAATAGAATAACTGCTATGATATTATCTTTTGTTAGCAGGAGATTATTTATTGATTTCATCGGAATTGAATATCTTGGAATTAACAGTTTGTTTGCAGAAATCTTAGGGATGCTGTCACTAGCGGATTTGGGATTTGGTACTGCCATGGCATATAGCTTTTATCGCCCAATTGCTGATAAAGACAATGATAAGATTTCTGCTTTAGTTAATTTCTATAAGAAAATTTATAATTATATAGCTTTAGCAATTTCGATTTTAGGTGTAGTGATAATACCATTTTTGAATGTCCTAATTCGAACAGATAAGGAAATTTCAAATTTAACATTATATTATCTGGTTTTTCTTTGTAATACGGTTGTTTCCTATTTGTTTGTCTATAAGTCAACGATTATTTCTGCAAGTCAAAAAAGTTACATTGTTCTGAAATATCAGATGTGGATTAATTTTATCAAAGTTATTTTACAGGTTGGTATCACAGTTGTTACAGGAAGTTACTTAATATATATATCAGTTGAAATACTAACTACATTGTTAAATAATATTGTAATATCAAGAAAAGCTAATGAACTGTATCCAGAGATAAAAGAAAGAAGAGATCTTACAAGAGAAGAAAAAAAGAATATTTATAGTAATTTAAAGTCTGTTTTCTTGTATAAATTAGCCGGGTCGTTATTGAATGGTACCAGTAACACCTTAATCTCGATTATTTGTGGGACAATCTATGTTGGCTATTATTCTAATTATAATACAATTATTTCAAACATTAATGCATTTATAGTAATTATCTTTGCTTCGCTAACATCAAGTATTGGGAATTTAATAGTTAAAGAAGACAAGCAAAAGCGTTATTCTATATTTCGTATGATGCAAATGGCTAGCTTTACAATTGCAACTTTTTGTACTGTTTGCCTCTATAATTTAACTAATGATTTTATTGTACTATGGTTACATACATCTGAGTATTTATTAGATGACTTTTCTTTAATTGCGATCTTGATAAACTTCTATTTAGCAATAACATTACAGCCTCTTTGGTCTTATAGAGAAGCAACTGGACTATATCGAAAAACAAGATACATCATGGTTTTAGCTGCAATTGTAAATTTAGTTGTAGCTATCTTCTTAGGAAGATTATTTGGTCTGGGAGGCATTATCTTCGCATCGTTTATTGCAAAAATGACAACTTATGTTTGGTATGAACCTAAATTACTCTTTAATGAATATTTTGAAAAGTCAGTATTGAGTTATTATGTCGAACATATAGAGAATGCATTGTTGACATTAATTTGTATCGTATTGAGTAATAGTTTGATAAAGAATATAGATTCTCTAAACTTACTTAATTGGTTCTTAAAAGCTTTTATATCTACAGGAGTTGTTTTTATTTTCGTTATAATAAGATATTCATGGACAGAGGAATTTAAATTTTTACGTAATAAGTTAAGAGATATAGTAAAAAAAACTTAAAAGGGGTACTGCAAACATTACGTTTACAGAGGGGAAAGATATGAATATTTTAATATCCACAAATGATTTATACTATTCAGCTGCCAAGACAATGCTGACATCCTTATGTGAGAATAATAAATTTGAAAATCACTCCATATATTTACTTTATTCTAACTTAGGAGAAAATAAAGTTAAGGAACTAAAACAGTTTTTAGCTCGATATGGTGCCACATTTCATCAAATACGTGTAAGAGAAGAGGATTTTATTGAGTTTCCGACAGGATATCATTTTACAATTGAAATATATTACCGTTTATTGGTTCAAAGTGTTATGCCAGAGAGCGTTAATCGAATCCTATGGCTTGATGCTGATATGATTGTGAAGTCGTCTCTAGAGAACTTCTACTATCAAGATTTTGAAGGGAAATGTATTAGTGTATGCCAATCCATTAATCAAGACCCTACACCATTAATAGAGAAGTTAGAGTTACCCAAGAGTACGATATATTTCAACTCCGGGATAATCCTATTTAATTTAGAATTAATGAGAAAGACAGTTGATGAAAGAATATATATTGATTATATACAAAATAACAGCGATAAATTAACCTGGCCTGACCAAGATGCATTAAATGTAATTTTTCAAGATAGGAAAAAGATAAATGACTACCAGATATATAATATGCAACATTTTCATGATACAACTTTTAGTCTTGAGATGAAAGGCTTTATTGATCAGAATACAGTAGTGCTGCACTACATAGGTTCCACAAAACCTTGGAATTATAGGTTTTGTAATTATACTCTAAAATATTATCGAAGATATGCATCCATGCATGAAAGTATATTAATGCGGTTACGATTCAATATCTTACATTTATTGTATAGAATAAAAAAGAGTTTCCGATAATTTAGTCATTGGAGAATCCGAATGTGTAATGAAATTTGTATAAAAAGAGTTTGCTAAATGGAATACTATTCCTGTAATATACTAATATGAAGGATGATTAATTATGTATTAAATCCTTCATACAATAGAGAAGAGGAGGTAAGTATGGAGTACGGGAATATAGATGAGAAAGACTTAGGACGAGTAAAAAAACTTACATTATTATCTATAATACCTATTTTATTTTTGCTTGTTGGTATAGGCTATGGTATTTATCGTGGGAATTCGCATTTTGTACTGAATGGGTTTATTAATATTGTACTAACACCAACGATATTAGTAACAGATTTTATACAGGTTGGTGGTGTAGAAGCCGCCTTTATTAATGTTGGTTTGATTGGCTTTTTAAATATCTTTATCATGCAACAATATCGCCTGAAGTTAAATGGCATTTTAATTGCAGCTTTCTTTACCGTAATCGGCTTCTCCTTTTTTGGGAAAAATCTCTATAATATTATTCCAATTTACGTAGGTGGCTATATTTATACTAGATATAAGAAAATATCCTTTAAGGATGTTATCATCGCTGTGATGTTCGGAACTGCATTAGCACCGCTAGTTAGTGAAATCAGTTTTTCGGGGTTTTTGCCAACATTTTGGGCAATCACAGTTGCAGTACTGGTTGGAATTTTTATTGGATTTATCATTGTACCACTTTCTTCTCATATGTTAAAATTCCATGATGGCTATAATCTATATAATATTGGGTTTACCTCTGGGATTATAGGAACAGTATTAACTAGTGTGCTTAGGAGCCTTGGTATTTCTATAGAGCCGGTGAGTATAGTTTCAGAGACGAATCATCTCGTAATTATCATACTATTGTTCTTTATATTTGTTGGATTCTTCATTACTGGAATGTATATCAACCACCATGCTATCATAGATCTTAAGAAAATAATACGATACAAGGGAAGACTTGTAACGGATTTTACGCATATGCTGGGATTAGGAGTTACTTTGTTAAATATGTCATTTCTTGGAATCCTTAGCCTATCTTATGTCTTAATGATTGGGGGTGTAGTGAATGGTCCCGTCTTAGCAGGTATTTTTACCGTAGTTGGATTTGGAGCATTTGGAAAGCACCTTAAGAATTGTCTTCCAGTCATGATTGGTGTTATAATAACTTCATTATTACTAGGTTATGACTTATCTACTACTGGAATTATCATATCGGTCTTATTTTCAACCACATTAGCACCTATTGCTGGTACCTATGGACCTATTATTGGCTTTATTGCAGGAGCTCTTCATATCACCGTGGTAACCAATGTTGGTGTGATACATGGAGGTGTGAATCTATATAATAATGGATTTTCAGGCGGTTTAGTAGCAGGAGTTATGATCCCTATTTTAGATGCATTTCATAAGGAGAGGATTAAATGAGACACGAAGCAAAGAAAATCGCACAAATTGTAAGCGAAATGCTAACTCTATTCCTTTTAAATGGAGCAGAGAATATTGATATTAAATTGAAAACAAAAAGTTCACAGACGAATCAGAATACAGAGATTATGATGATTCAATATGATTGCAATTATGACGAAGAGTTTATTCTGAAAATGAAGCATAATTTGAATACACAACGCCAATATGAGATAGAAGGGTATTATTGGCAATTGGTGGGAGAGGATGACTCAGGAGATGAACTTCATCTAGTTGGTGCTATGGTTGATAAAGCAAATGTCACAAAAAAGGGGAAAGACTTGCACATCCAACTTTTACGCAAAGCTTAATATAAACAATTCGAAGAGACTTATGCATGATACCGTTTTATGTTTGCATAAGTCTTTTCTATTACTTTTATTAAGTATCTGATTGCTTTCAATTGATCCTTTGTATATAATAGGGAATATATGGAAATATGGAATAAAGGATAAATAGTCACTCGCTTTATTCGGCAGGTAGTGACTACAATGGTATAGGCAGGATACATAAATTAAGTAATAAGGAGTAAGAGTATGATTGATATCAAAGGTTTTCTTATGGAGAATAAGAATAAAGGGCTAACTATCCGAGTATGGTTCTATACTGCATTTTACCGTTTTTGCATTCGATTTATTCCAATGAAACATTTACGTTCCTGTTTCGGTGAGGAAGGAAAAGAATCTCTTACTGAAATAGATGTAGACTCTTATCGTTATGCGAAGCTTGTTGCAAAGCAAGTCAAACTTTCCGCAACACATACAATATGGGAAAGCAAATGTTTAGTGCAAGCTTTGACTGCACAAAGACTACTATATAAGAAGGGAATAGAGAGTACATTATATCTCGGAGTAAAAAAAGAGAATGAGCAGATGATAGCGCATGCTTGGATACGAGTAGGGACTTTATATGTAACCGGTGGCAATGGAAAAGATTATGTAGTGGTTGCTAAGTATACAAAATGATAGCATTAATATCCGTTGTTCTGTAGATGCTTAAGAAAAGATAGAGTGTTTGATCGGATTGATGATAGAAGAAACTCATTCAATTCAAAATAAGATTTGAAAGCTTTCTAGGGAAGAGATTTCCTTAGAAAGTTTTTTTATTGTATTTTTTATACAGAAAAAAGCTCCATAATAGAGTGGAGATGAAGTGTACTAATAAGATATTAATATGCGATAAAAATCCAATTAAGGTATAAATAGGAATTGATATTTGGTAATATTTGGTGTATGATTAACTATATATACAAAATTTGGAAATTAAAAAGAGGGTTCGAAATTGAAGACATTAAAAAAATATAAAATCTATCTACAATGGCTATGGCACTACACAATTCCATACATACCTAAACTCTTAATATTACTCTTATTAGGAGTTGGGGAGACCTTGATTGGAGTTGGAGTAACATTAATTACTAAGAATATTATTGATTCTGCTACCTATGGTGGGTTTAGAATACATGTCATTTTTTTATACATAGGATTAATAATAGTATCGCTTATAATTTCGGGAGGTATCACATTAATGAATACCGTTGTCGAAGAGCGATACTCTTTTGGTATTCGAAAACAACTTTATGAGAAGATGATGCATGCGAATTGGATGGAAATCATGAAGTTTCATACTGGAGATTTGATGACAAAAATCACTAGTGATGTGAGTAATATTGCTTCTGGAATAGTAAATACAATTCCAGGAATTATAAGGTTAGTAGTGGAGATTATTATTACCTTTGGTGTTTTGTATTATTTCGAACCTCTATTAGCGATTATAGCACTTATGATCGCACCAGTCGCTGCAATTTCTTGCGCCTTTATTGGTAGAACATTAAAAAGGATACAAGTAAAGGTACAGGAGTCTGAATCAGAATACCGTTCATTCTTGCAGGAGAGCTTAAGCAACCTATTAGTAGTTAAATCTTTTTGTAATGAAGAGAATGCAACAAATCGTCTGATAGAGTTGAGAGAAAAGCGGTTTGCTTGGGTGAAAAAGAAAGGGATAGTCGGAGTAGCAAGCACGACAATACTATCTTTAACGTTTCATGTCGGCTATATAGTTGCTTTTTGTTTTGGCGCTTATCAGATTGTGAATGGAAATATCACCTATGGTACGATGACGGTTTTTCTATCTTTAGTAAATAGAATCCAATCTCCAATATTACTGTTAGCCAAAAGTATACCAAGTATCATATCTATTATGGCATCAACCGAAAGAATTATTCCATTGCAACAAATTCAGGAAGAAGATAAAGTTGCAGTGACAATGAGTCAAGCACAGGTTGGAATCCATATTCAAAATCTTGACTTTGGAT
>JAEZKD010000093.1 GCA_023415655.1 Bacillota bacterium
AGGAAGTTTTGCCGCGTTCTCGATGACAGTGGTAAATGATAGTTGTTGAGCCATAATGATCTCTCCTTATAATGTTTAATTGTTATTACCGCGTTTTTTCGCGGATAAAGATTGTTTCATAATAAGTTGTGTAATTTCTGCGAGGAATCTGGTACATGATCGCATTCATATCTTATAAATAATTACTTCTTGAAACGTGGGTATGTCATAAACATAATGGGAAGTTATCCATGCTTAAAAATTGGGACTTGTAAATATCTTTTAATCAAATTCTGCAATATCAATACCATCATCCAAGCCACATATATCAATACTGAAATCCTCTTTAAAAATCTTATATCTATATTTCCAAAACTCTAATGCAAGATTTAAATATTGCTCACAATTTTCAGCAGAAGCTCCATTATTAACATATTCTTCACCTGATTTCCTAAGTCTATCTACAAGATCGGTTTTCTGTGAATCAAGTAAATAAAAAACTTGACAATACTCTTCAATACTATTAAAGTTTTCAAGGTAGTTCTGCAATTCTTTTGTTGTATACCTGTTTCTACCCCTAATACACATTAAAGGGTTATCTGAATTTTTCGATTGTATAAACTTATCTAAATAAAATATAAATCTATCTAGTCGGTCACAATATCTTCCATTTGCTTTGTTTAAGTTAAGACCTCCGGTTACTGGCATAAAGGAAAAATTCAAAATTGAATGATGCATTCTAACATAATCTTTTTCATTATATTGATTACCTAACTTATCTCGAAAAGCTCGGCTATAACTATCCTTAAAATTAAATATAACATCGCCACCAATTTGTATTTTGTCTGTATTTCTATATGTATAGATTGCATGCTTATATCTACCTTTTTTCTTCTCTTCACCAAGGTTTTTCCAATAGTCTAGTGTTCTATATGTTTTATTGTAAAAATTTCTCCATGTCCATTCTGATGAATCAGGCTCATAACCATCAAACTTATCTTTTTTCATTACTCTCCACCATTTCTACAAATTCAAATTTTCATATGTACTTAGATTTACTTCATAAATATAATGGGTAGTTCAGATTCACTTACTAAACGGAATTTATTTACAGCTTATTTACTTCCGATAATACCTCTTTCCATGAATTAGAATTTTTTATAATCGTATTTATATCATATATTTTTAAAAGTTTTTTAAATTCTTCCTCAACTCCCTCATAGTCTTTTAAGTAATTTCCGCCTTTTTGACTTTGTTTTAATTTATTCTCTTCCTCAAAAGTAACTATAAAATCATATGCAATGTTTAAATGTCTATCATTTAACCCTGCAATTTCCGCAATCCATAACATAAGTTGTGGACAATGTAAGCTTGCATATGAGGGTTTTTGATCTTTTCTATTACCATTCATATAGTAATTAATAAAGTGTAATTTTTGATTTGGTTCTGCCAAACTGGTGTTTAGTAAATCTTGAAAATCGTCAAAATAACCACCATAATTTTGTCCATATCCTTTTTTTACTAAAAAATCAGCAAAATACTCATTGCCTTTTTGATTATAATGTGCATTAATTTTGTCTTGGATATAACTACATACATCTTGATTAATCATTAAAATCTCCTTTCCCATCTATAACTACAACATGTTACGGCCTACAAATTCGATTTTGTATATTACTTTATTTCTATATCTTATAAATATTATGCGAAGTTTTGATAAAATGGTTGTAATCTTCGATAATTGAAATTGTATATTGAAAGTTATTGAACGTCATTTTCTGAGCCTATAGGAGCATTTAGAATTGAATAAATTAAAACTGCCACTCAAACCGGCGTTCTCCATTATTGTTCGCAAATCATCCCGGCTTAGTTCACAATTACAGCCTAGACCTATAGCCTTTAAAGCATTTTCTCCATTAGCCTTTGTCCAGGGCAAGCAATAATGAGGAAACGGCTTTTCTTCTGGGCCCGTAAGACCTATTAGGTTATCAGGTACGCTTTTATTAAAGTCGGGGTAAAATACAATTCTTGCCTCATACTCTCCCCGAAAAGTTGGATTTTTTATAAACGCAGAATAGTGTTTAAAGGTAAATCGTATACCACCTATTATCCATGCCTGCAAACCATATTCTTTAACCGCATCATAGCAGATTTTATAGAACTCTTCTTCAATTCGCTTATCATGATACAATACTTGTTCATACCCTATTGCATGCAGAAAATTGGAGCTTGGATGCGGCATACACCGTTCTAATCCCTGAAACCATTCAATGTCAAAACCGAGTACAACGCCTCTTGTCTTATCTCCATACTCTAACCATTGCTGGAGTACATCAGCACCCTTACAAAAACATATCCCGTAGGGTTTATAAATCTGAGTTTCAAGCTGATACTGGTGATCAAGAATTTCAATTTCCTGTCTAATGATATCCTGATCCAAATCGCTTTCCTGCAGCCTCAATTTAACAGCTTCCCAAAGATCACAAAATGTCCTCGTTACTTCTTGAGTATCATTGGAGCTTGTCAGGTCTGAAAGCCAAAGGACCTGACTCTTCATGATGTCCTTAAATGTATCAACACTGCAATAATGAAAATACATTTTATCCCTCCTTATTGTAATCTTTTATTCAATCTACTCCACTTTGTTGCATGTAAAGTACTGATTATGGTTTCTATTATTGGCACTTTCCCTTAGCTCTCTAAATTAACATAATGGGATGTTCACAGTTGCTACCAATTGTGACTAAAACAAGATTAATATTATCTTTTAATAACTACATGATACTTTTTATAGTTCACAGCAACATCATGTTTAGCCTGATAATCATGAATACAACCTTGTATTTCTATCACTTTTTCTAATGTATCAAACCCTGTTTTCATTAAACAATTATCTAGTAACGCTTCAATACCGAATCCAGAATTCACCAATAATAGTCTATCAATTTCATTGTCTTTAGAAGGTTTAACTTCAGTTAATGCATGTCCGATATTGCTAAAATAACAATAACCAATTTCATTTTTAGAATTTATACCTCCAATAACAATAACCAGTTTTTGATTATTTGTGATCATCCTTAAAAATATTTCATAAATATGTAATGAGAAGTCTTTATAATTATTGTATTCATCAAGGTTTATTTGCGATAGAAGTAATTCAAAACTCTCAACTCTTCCTGTAAATGCTATAAAAGTATTCTCTTTTAAAATTAATACTTTTTGATACTCTTCACAGTTAATTATTCCGTCATCACCTGTTATTCTTCCGTCTGTCATAACTGATATAAATTTTGTAGTTGCTAATACAGTTACGATACTCATTATTTGATTATCCTTTCGTGTAAAACCGCTTAGTAAATTTATAATACTCTATTACAACATATAAAAAGTAAATCTATTTAGTCAAATGAAAATCTTTGTAGTTGCTCAAATCTACTGTAAGCTATTAATTTTTACCTAATATGTATATCATACAACCAATACCTCGGCTTTCTCAGTATCAGTCAATTTAGTATAAGTAGTAAGTATTTAATCGATGTGCTTCCCGCAAGTGTTCCGTCGGATTTATATGCATCCCACAATTCCATAGTATATTTCCTCCAGTAACTTTGCTTTTTTTCATCCCGTAAGTATTTCTACAAATACCTCTATGATTTTACCACGCTATATTAATAGTTCTTCCTCCCTAAGATAAATTGGATTCCAGTCTATTTTCTCAAACTTTTCTACCAGTTCCTTCAAATCAATTAGTTGCTTTTTCACAACTTGATAATCAGATGCGCTGAGTGCACCACCAAAAATTAAACTAGGAAGCGTTTCATTTAGTGACCCTGTTGTTTCCTTAACCTGACAAATAAATATCTCCAGTTGTTTTACCGTCTCCATAATTACTTCTGGAATATCAGCACGAGTAAGCTCTTCCTCCGAATTATCGTTTAATCGATTTAATGAAAATTTCAAAAAATAAGCATTCGTCAACATATCTAACGCGTCAAAAAGCATAGGTTTTAATAACGTAAAATCCGAATTCGCACCATTGTCAGTAAATTCTGTCCCTCGTTTGTTCATTCGTTCAGACAAGACATTCATCTGCTGAAATAGCA
Source organism: Bacillota bacterium (assembly GCA_023415655.1). Classification (GTDB taxonomy): domain Bacteria; phylum Bacillota; class Clostridia; order Lachnospirales; family Lachnospiraceae; genus Lachnoclostridium. The sequence goes on from JAEZKD010000093.1 coordinate 4,083, forward strand.
TATTAATATATTCTGTTTCAACCTCCATGTCATACGCAAAATCTTCTTGTGCTAACTGTTTTCTGCTAAGAGAAAAATCCTCTGTATTAATTACTATTTCATAACATTCAATTCCTTTTTCCTGACACACGTCGCACAATAAAAGTTTACATATAGGATCAATGTTTAATCCAAACGTAATTGATTTGACATATGGCAAATCCAAAAACATCGGTGTGTTTTCCACACCCGAATTAATAATTCGCCACTCCTTTTCGTATTCCCAACACTTATTTTTTGCTAACAAATATTTAAAAAGAGTCATCATGTTAGGTTCTCCATAATCAATACTTATATCTATGTCCGAAGAAATCCCATTGATGCCTATATCGTTTAGAGATAAAGTTTGGCGCTGTACTACATATTCAACCGGGTAAATAAACCCGATAAATTGTTCAATTTTACTAAAGTCGTACTCTATACATATTCCTGCATACGAATTTGCATAATGTGACCACATCAGTTGGTTATCCCAGCCACTAACACTGAAACAAGAAACTGTTAGTTGTGATAAAAACTTCTTAATGTGAGGTACATATACCGTATCTTTAACCTCAATTACTTTATCATGTAATTCTTCTAGAAGTTCATCCATATGTAAGATGTCATTTAGCGTTTGTTCCGTAATATCAACTTTATCCATTTGACTTACTATTAGCGCAAGTACTAAAAATACTTCTCTTGAGAAAGCTCTTTTTATAGAGTAAGGACATTTTGAATAAAGTCCCTTAAAATTTTGCCGAATGAATATCATGATTGGAATCTTAGTTTGATGCATTATTACCTGACTTGTAAAAATATACTTTTTTAATTCATTTAAATTATATAACAGCTCTGCAAATTTCCCCAATGCTTTATATTTTAGCATTTGTTCTAGTATGATTTTCGTATTATCATCATCTATTTTTACTGCATCCATCAACAATGCAATACAGTTCTCATAAATTTTTTCAGGTGAATATCCTATCATAGAATCAAAAGGATCATTCATATTTAGTGGTGTTTGAGCATAAACAACACCATGACGTATATTTTCGATATCATATATTGTTGCCACATCTCTTCTACAAGGACGATACTGATAAAATAATCTACCTGCTTTTTCTATAGCATTCTTCATATCCTCAAATTTAGGTTCCATATATTTTAAAACAACTCCTTTCATCCATGTCTAAGATACTTTCTTATGTTAGCGTTTCTTCTATCTCTTAGGAATAGCTCTACTATACAATCACAAAATAATACCTTCTTTATAAGTTCATATATTGTTTATCACTGTAAGTAACTTGAAAATGTATCTGCTTTATTTTACGCTTCATCCGAATTCACTCTATCTATTAAGGTTTCCGCTGATGATTGATACCATAACAGATCCGAGATCAGACCCAGGGTACTTGCTCTTAAGCCCTAAGGTGTCCGGGAACATATATTGTTAATTAATGTTACACACATAGTGATTACGAACCTACTTCTAAAAATATTTATTGTTTCTTCATCATTACAGCTTTTTGAAATCCCCATCTCACTTCTTTCATCATAACTTGGTTCAAAAAAACACGTGTGTAAATTATTAATATTCGCTACTTCTTGAAAACACTATTATTAATAAAATTTATAACCAAAGCGTCTTTGTTAAACTCTTCTGAAACCTCTATCTGGTTTTCATCAATAATTAATTTAATATAACTAATGAAATCTTTAATTTAATCATCATTACTTTTTTATACTGAATACTGTGGTTAACACCCATTAAAAAGAGCATAAATTCCTCCGTTTTCAATTTTTCCGTGTATAACTTGTGAATAAATAATACCATCAATTGCAGAAGCAAATTAGATTACACTTCTTAGAATCAGCTTCCCATTATTGCTATAATCCGTATTACCGTTTCCTTTTTCTATTACCTTGCATTAATGCACATCATTTGAATCAAAACCTCTATTCTCTTCCATTTTAATGCATTCCTTCCTATAAATCCATATATTTTTCATATATTTCCAATCCATCAGTCGAAAGCCGTGTCATATCATACACTCCTCCCGTTAATTCACCCTTGCAATTATTATCGGATGCGAGTATACTCTTACTAATTTTATCAGATAAGAGATTGGGTGCTTTCTCCCTTCTCTGGAACGGAGGTACGAGTGATTACTCTGGAAACAGAACGCTGTATATTGAGACCCTTTATGGAGGCTGACCTGGAGGACTTCTTTGAATATGCCAAAAGT
>JAEZKD010000146.1 GCA_023415655.1 Bacillota bacterium
AAAAGAAGCTGGGCAGCTGATTCAGTCGAATACCCCTTGGCAATGGCCCCAAGGTCAAGCTTCAGCTCCGGGTCTGCAAAAAAGACGGTGCTGTTTGCTTCATCCAGGATAACAGCATCCATATCGATATGTTCTGCCGCTGCCTGAAGTGCAGACAGATCCGGGATGGTGGCGGATGCAGGGTCAAGCTCGGCTGCTTCCCTATGATCATGCCAGATTTCCAAAACGCTGCCCATGGCAATATTTTTGCGGCCAGGATACTTCTTTTGCATATCCCGGCAATATGTCAAAACCTCCATGAGTTCCGGCGCAACCTTTACGGGATTTTTTGCCGCCTCATGATTGAGGGTGTATACATTGTTGACGCCCTCATAGGAATTGTATTTGTCAAACAGCTGATTGAGATAGATAAACCGTTCCTGTACGGTTTGGAATGCTTTGTTAAAGGTCTCCTGATTCGGGGCATAACCAATCAGCGTTACAATTGTATCAAAGGTGTTGAAAAAGTGGTTTGAAAAACGCTGATATTGTGTTGCCTTTGCGCCTGGTATCAGTATGAAGGCAGGTACCAGCAGAGCCGTAAGCAGTATACGAAGGAATTTTTTCATGTTTGCCTCCTTGGCAAAAGAATGATATCAAAAAATAGTATATCATAAATTTTGCTGCCCGCAGCATAGCCGTGGGCAGCAAATCATGGTTATCTTTAATTGAGTTTGTACACCGTGTCACTTATTTGACGGTAGCAGCAGCGTAAGCTTTTTCCAGAGCCATGATGAAGTCAACCAAGTGCATGGTGGCGCCGGCTTTCAGGTCTTCTGCCACAGCGCTGTTCTTGTCTTCGCTAACACCGGTCAGAACCTGATCCAGGGTCTTGCCTGTGCAGAAGGCAACCAATGCATCAACCTGTTCAAACCATTCTTTGCCGATGGGGGAAGCTTTCCGCATGCCATAGGCTTCGCCTTTTTCATACTTGGAGGGATAATCGGCAGCCAAATCGGCCGTGATTTCGCCCTTGGCATTGAAGGCAACCTTGGTCTGAGCAACATCAAAACGGATCTCGGTGATAACGCCCTTGTCATCTACCATAACGGTGCAGATGGTTGTGTCGACCTGACCTACGCCATCCGCTTCTGCGGTAGCAGCCTTGGAGGAAGCGATGTTGGTGACTACGCCAAGACCCAGGGTATCGGCAAATGCGCCAGCAGTGGTGGTAACGGTCAGGATCAGGACAAGCGCCAGGACGGACAGCTTCTTCATTGAAGCACACCTCTTTTTTTTATTTGAGAGCATTTGCTCTCTTTGGACAATCATACAAGATTGTGAAATGACTGTCAAGGGTTATTTTACAATATTTATGCATTATCCAATTCGGCTTGCAATAGTTCCTGCAGTTTTACAGGGTTGGCTTTGCCGTTTGTCAGCGCCATGGCCTGGCCCATCAAGGCTTTTGCCATGGTAAGCTTACCCTTTTTATAGCCCTCCAGCATGCTGGGGTTTTTGGAGAGGGTTTCTTTTACGGCAGACATCAGTGCATCTGTATCGCTTAATTGATACATTCCCAGCTCCTGCACAACCTCCTCCGGATCCCGATCTTTTTCCCATAAAAGGCTCAATACCTTTTTGCCTGCGGAGGAGTTGATCTGCCCCTCCTCCAAAAGGTCTGCCAACCGGGCCAGATGCTTTGCGCAAATGGGAATGTCGGTGCTCTCCGGTGGCAGCAGGCGGAAGATTTCTGTTATCAGCAGGTTGCACAGTGTTACTGGTGCATGGGTTTTACTTGCCGCCTTTTCAAAATAATCTGCGATTTCCTTCTGGCCAGTCAGCTGTTCTGCAGCGTAGGCAGAAAGGCCAAAATCCCGCATATAGGCTGCCTTGCGAACATCCGGGAGAATGGGTATTTCCTTTTGCAAGCTTTTTATTTTATCCAAGGAAGTTTCAATGGGCATCAGGTCCGGGTCGGGAAAATAGCGGTAGTCGTTGGCGTCTTCCTTTTTGCGCATAGCATAGGTCTGGCCTGTGGCCTGGTCAAATCTTCGTGTTTCCTGAATGATCTTCTCGCCTTTTTCCACGGCCTCCACCTGGCGAATGTACTCCTGCTCGATGGCTTTTGCAACCGACTGAAAGGAGTTGAGGTTTTTCATCTCCGTACGGGTACCAAGGGTAGTTTCCCCTTTTTTTCGAACGGACAGGTTCACGTCACAGCGCAAAGAGCCCTCGTTCATTTTGCAGTCGGAGATGCCTGTATAAGATATGACAGCCTTCAGCTTTTGCAAATAAGCGGCTGCTTCCTTGGCGGAGCGGATGTCCGGCTCGGAGACGATTTCAATCAGCGGTACACCGCATCGATTGCAGTCTACCATCGTTCCCTTTTTCTCATCGTGAATCAGCTTACCTGCATCCTCTTCAATGTGGATGCGGGTAATGCCGATTTTCTTCTGCCCATCCTGGGTTTCAATGGTCAGGTGTCCGTGATGGCACAGCGGCAGGTCATACTGGGAGATTTGGTATGCCTTGGGTAGGTCGGGGTAAAAGTAATTTTTCCTATCTTGTTTGGAGTAAGGCTCTATTTGGCAGTTGGTGGCCAGGCCAGCCTTGATGGCATAACTGACAACCTCTCTATTTAATACTGGCAGTGTGCCGGGCATGCCCATGCAAATGGGACAGCATTGAGTGTTGGGGGCTGCACCAAAGTCTGTGGGGCAGGAGCAGAAGATTTTCGATTTGGTTTTCAGCTCCACGTGGACTTCCAGGCCGATGACCATTTCATAATCCTTCAGCATCAAAGGGACACCTCCTTTAAGGCATGGTGGTGATCCTGCTCATAAGCATAAGCGATGCGGTACAATAGCGGCTCGGAGAAGGGCCGGCCCGTTAATTGCATACCGATGGGCAGGCCTTGTTCATCCGACCCGCAGGGGATAGACAAGGCGGGCAGGCCAGCAATGCTCACCGGCACTGTATAGATGTCTCCCAGATACATTTCCAGGGGGTTTTGTGTCTTTTCCCCGATTTTATAAGCTGTGGTGGGGGCCACCGGGGATAGTACCGCTTGGCAGTTGGCGAAGATGTTTGAGAACTCCTCCATGATCTTGGTGCGCACTTGCAGTGCTTTTTTATAGTAGGCGTCAAAATACCCGGCGCTTAAGGCGAAGGTGCCCAGCATAATGCGGCGTTTGACTTCCGGTCCAAAGCCTTGGCTTCGTGTTTTGATGTAGAGGTCATTCAAATCCTCATATTCTTCGGCCCGGTAGCCATAACGCACACCATCAAACCTGGCCAGGTTTGAGGAAGCTTCGGCGGAAGATATGACATAGTAGGCGGGAAGGGCATATTTCAGCGTAGGCAGTGATACTTCCACAATTTCTGCCCCCTGGGATGCATACCATTTGGCTGCTTTCTCCACGGCGGATTTAACGGAGGCGTGTAGGCCATCTCCGAAAAATTCCTTGGGCATGGCGATTGGCAAACTTTTGACGCCTTGGGTAAGTTCATTGGTGTAATCGGGAAAATCCCGGCTGACGGAGGTGGAGTCCTTGGGGTCATGGCCGCTTAATGCGTTCATGACCAGAGCAGAGTCCTCTACACTATGGGTCAAGGGTCCGATCTGATCCAGGGAGGAGGCAAAGGCGATGAGGCCATATCGGGATACCGTGCCATAAGTTGGTTTCATGCCTACCACACCACAAAAGGATGCTGGCTGGCGGATGGAGCCGCCGGTATCAGATCCCAGGGTAAAAGGAGCTTCATGAGCTGCCACCGCCGCTGCCGCACCGCCGGAGGACCCCCCGGGAACCCGGCTGTAATCCCTTGGGTTGCGGGTTACCTTGATGCTGCTGTTTTCTGTGCTGGAGCCCATGGCGAACTCGTCCATGTTCAACTTTCCTAGCAGAACGCAGCCGGCATCCAGCAGGTTTTGGTAGGCGGTGGCATTGTAAGCTGGGGTGAAGTTTTCTAAAATGCGGCTGGCACAGGTGGTTTTAACCCCTGAGGTGCAAATG
>JAEZKD010000148.1 GCA_023415655.1 Bacillota bacterium
TACCAAGAGGTCCCATGATCTCAACAGTGTCCTCCACTTTATATTCCGACAATTCTCTTGTCCCATCTCCTACAATTCGATATACTATACGTAATTTTTCTTTTGCAGTATCAATCTCACAGATACTGATTGGTCGAGGTAATAATCGACTTCCTTCTTTCATATACAATGCAAGAAATTGTCCTGGTTTTGCAACTTGTGCTACTTCAGGACTCTCAAGCCACATATCGTATATGTTTGTGCAAATTTCTTTACTTTCCTTGATTACTGCTACTGTCTTCTTAACATCAGCCATGTATCACACCAAGCCTTTCTTTTGCTACCTTTCCTTTAGATAACACCTCAGCTAATATTCTAATTGGTATCATCTTCATGTATTGTATACGAATTAGATTAGAAACGCAACCCTAAATCGTAGCAAGAAAACAGCTCCTAGACACTCATGGATATTGCCACCAAGTGATTTCCATAATCTAAGAGCAGTAATAGAATACAACTAGATATGCCAAGAAAACTTAGAACGCCAAAGCTTGTAAAGGTATTCTCCCAATACTCATCCCATGGCTTACATAACTTTGTATAAACAATCACCCCTAATAAGGTTCCAAGAGTATTCGTCATCAAATCATCAATATCAAAGATACCAAGACCGATGATTCCTTGAAGTAATTCGATGATAAGACTAACCCCACTACCAATTAAAACTATTTGTTTCCTAGTTAACTTCTGAAAAAAAATTGGAAGTAAGATACCCAGTGGCAAAAAAATTACTATATTACCAACCACATTCAATAAAATCGTGGCAGAGGGTACATTCTTTAAGAGTCCATCTACAACAAATTGCAATGGGATTAGGTTTAGCCCACCATGATTCGTGGTGAACCCATTTTTAAATACTACCATTTTTAGGATTACAAACAGGTAAATCAACGCGATGATTACGCATCCTATCAAAGAAATCCATTGTTGTTTTGTCTTTTTTTCTTTCATCATACTTAATCTCCTTTTGTTGCTATCTATAGAATATCAGCAACAATAGGAGATTCTGTGAGCAAAAAATTAAGAATTTATGATGTAATCATTAAGAGTCAATGAACCTTACTCTTATCATTCACTCAACTACCAAGCAACTCTCGTAGCTTTGCAACCGATGGAACAATATAGGTTGCACCGGCTGCTTCAAGTTCTTCACGATTCCCATATCCATATAAGACGCCAACACAATCAATCCCACAAGTTTTCGCCCCAATCACATCATGCTCCCGGTCACCTACCATAAGCACCTTTTCTTTTTGGGTAATCTGACAAGTATCAAGAGCATACTGAATGACATCCGCTTTCTTATTGCGAGTTTCATCCATCGTACTTCCTGCAACAAAATCAAAGTAAGGAGTCAGATGAAAATAATCTAAGATCTGCTTTGCAAAAAACTCTGGCTTTGACGTAGCAAGAATCACTTTCATATCCCTACGTTTTAACTCAGCAAGCATGTCCACAATTTGATCATAAACTTCGTTCTCAAACATTCCCTTCACTGAAAAATATTCTCGATAGTAATTGATTGCCAACGTAGCATCTTCTTTACTTAATTGATAAAAGGTCATAAAAGAATCTATCAATGGTGGACCAATAAAGCAGTAAAGTGAGGTTAAGTCGCTCACTTTCATATTAAACTTCTCAAGTGCATACTGAACCGACCTTGTAATTCCCACTCCTGGGTCGGTTAAGGTTCCATCTAAATCAAATAAAATGTACTGATATCTCATTGCTTTCCTCCTTAGATTTCTTATTAGTGCTATTTTGTGTTCATAAAATCTTTAATTAAGGTAATTACTTCCTCTTTGTTGGACCAGTGAATGTAATGGCTGGAATCCTTGAGTATGATCTGCTCAGCATCATAAGACCAATCACATAATTGTTGTTGCTCCTTTGTCCATTCTTGATCTGAATCAGAGCTTAGTATTAAAAACGGTATCGATAGCTTTTCTTTATTCTCCACAAGGCTTGCAGCATTCTCATTCATAAGCTCAATATTAGCAAGACTATTAGGATTCCCCACCTGCTTATAATACATTGCCAAATCTAATCCTCGTAGTTCTTCTGGCAAGCCTTCATACCTTAGATTTTCTCCGTAAAACGGAAGTTTGACAAGACCAGAAATCAATCGATTCCAACCGCTAACACGTAAAAGCGCTGTAGCACGATTGATGATATTTGCCTTCATCTTAGAATCCTTAGCATAGAATTCTGGACTTCCACAATCCAAAAAGACCATCCTCTTTACTTGATCATTATGTTCTTGCGCATAAGCAATCGCCTCCAAAGAACCAAGGGAATGAGCAACTATGGTAACGGGACCCTTAACCTTTAGTTCGGTTAATAATTGATGTAGCTCCGATACTTGATTCGAAATTGTTCTCTTTGACTTAGTTTTCTCACTCCAACCAAATCCAGGTCGGTCGAACGATATTGTAGTAGCTATCTCGCTCAAACCAACCTGAAGTCCGTAGAAATCTGTGTATGCACACGGAGTGCCTGATCCACTAATGAATAAGACCGTCTCTTCTTCCTCTCCATTGATAAACGTATGGATTTGTGCTCCATCAATTGAAATCATTGTTCCAACTGGTTGATAAACCTCCTCCATAGATAGCATGGAACGATCCCATATAACAATGAAGGTTTCAATCAGTAGAAATAAAAATAGGATTTTTAACTTTTTTCTTTTTTTCTTCTTTTTAAAGCTCATCGTTCATCGATTCCTATCACTTAGGAAATTCCCTTCGTACTTTCTTATTTCTATTATTAACTTCTTATTCTATCATAATTTATACCAAAAAACATCACATTTCTTAATCATACTCAATAATAATCCCATCCGTTGCATCTTTATCCAGCGGTGGATTCATATTCTTTCTCGTCTTATACTCCTCAACTGCAGGATCTTTCATTAAAAAGACTCTCGAATATTCCTTGGTTTCTAAATTTTTGACGGTTTCACAACGATTTCGATATAAGAATTTTGTTAATGCATAGCAATCCACCCAAATCTCGTTATTTCCATCCTTTTGTGATTCATCAAAAATCAATTGTAATCCAAAGTGTAGATGAGAGGTTGATATGTTATTCGTGTTCTCTTTGGCTGAATAACCAGTACGCCCAAGATAACCAATCACATCTCCTGCGGTTACAATACTGCCAACTTCAAGGCTCTTATTATATGGAAAGTTTTTTCTAAGGTGAGCATAGTAATAATATCTCCTTCCATCAAAGCTTCGAATCCCGATTCTCCAACCTCCATACTGATTCCAACCAAGAGCCTCTACATATCCAGATTCAGCTGCAATAATTGGTGTCCCAACGGAACCCATCATATCGTGTCCAAGATGCTGTCGTTTATATCCATAGCTTCTTGAAACTCCAAAGTCATCAAAATCATTGTAGTAATAGTTTCTAGCAATTGGAGAAAACCCTTTTAAACCATAGCATGATACCCATACCTTTTCAGGTGCTGGTGTTAGAGTAGGCTCAGCCGTAGGTTGTGGTACTGAATTAGTAACTAAAGGTGTTGGGTTTGGTGTTACTGTAGAGGTTACCGCATTCATTTTGCTTGGTGTGACAGTTGGGGTAACCGTATCGGTTTGATTTGGTGTTACTGTCGGGGTAATTGCATTCGTTTGATCTGGCGTCACTGTAGTAGTAACTGAGTTCGTAGACTTTGGTGTTTTCGTTATGGTCGGAGATATCGCTTCTTTATATACTTCGATTTCATATTCTCCAACTAGACCTCCAAGAACAGCCTCATATGCTTCATAGTAATATGGATAATACTCCATCTTTGTAGTTAAACTTTCCATTGTTTCTTCTTTGGAAAGAAGACAATCTGCAAGCTTAACCATATCCCTTTCTTTATAGCGACTAAAGTCACCACCATATTTGGCTCCTAGATAAGCAAGCAATTCAATCCAGTGCAATTCGACATCTTGCCCATGCGTTTGCACATCATACTTATAAGCCTTATCTAAAGCTGAATAGGTGACGTCAAACTCTACCCACTTAATATACTTTTTCCCACTTTCTGCAGTCGTCGCCACTTCAATTGCTTGCTCTATGTGATGATTGTTGACAACCCACATTCCTGCTAGAATCATTAATCCAATCACTTCAAATACAATCAAGTAAATACTTCTAAAATGAGTTCGCATCTGGTACCTTCTATGTAACACTTTCGTTGTATTTTATGTTGAAAACCACTGTCCTATACCAATTGTGATAGGAACACTTTCTTTTCTATTCAATTCTAATGTTTGATAAAATAATAAAAAGTTGGAAAAGCACGATTAGTGTCCACAAGGCATAAAGTAGTAGTAAACCTAAGCGTTGAGGTGCCCGCTTGAAGTCGTTTCCGAAACCGTTGAGCACTAAGGAAGAAAACGAGATGCTTATGAAATGCAAAGCAGGCGATAAAGCAGCACGCGATGTTTTGATTGTGCGTAACCTACGTCTTGTTGCGCATATTGTAAAAAAATATAATACGCAGGAGCGAGAAACAGACGATTTAATCTCAATTGGCACAATTGGACTTATCAAATCCATTGATACCTTTGACGCCGAAAAAGGAATCCGACTTGCCACCTATGCCTCTAGGTGTATCGATAATGAATTATTAATGATGCTGCGCAGCGGTAAAAAACAATCAAAAGAAGTTTATCTGTATGAACCAATCGGGTCGGATAAAGAAGGCAATGAGATAAATCTATTAGATGTCATAGAGAGTACCGACGAAGATATCATCGATGTATTCGAACTGAAAGAGAATGTGAAAAAGCTATATGATTTTATCAACACCTCTTTGACGGATCGAGAAAAAGAAATTATTCTTTTACGTTATGGTTTGCATGGAACGAAGGAAATCACACAACGTGAGATTGCAGATCAACTTGGCATTAGTCGTAGTTATGTCTCTCGTATCGAAAAAAAGGCATTAAAAAAATTAAGAGAACGTTTTGAGAATTTCTCCGAATAAACAAGCGAAATGGATTGCATAGAAAGACTGCCACACATAAATCGTGTGGCAGTTCATCATACGCTTCATTTAAATATTTAACCTGTCTTATTGACAGGGGGCCTATCAACATATCAGTCCCATTGATTTTTATTGGATTTAAGAACAGCAGTTACCGCTACAGCCACCCTTATCTTCTTTCTTTTCTTCTTGGGCATTCGCTTTTGGCAGATCTTCATTCTTACAACGAATGATATCATATGCTTCTAACTGTTGATCAAAGGTTACAAAGATTTTTTGCTGTGGATGTGGGCAGCTTTCCATCGCATTGCCTTCTTCATCACTGATACCAACCACTGTTAACGTTAAGTTATCACCATTTGGTTTCATGGCTTCTACTTTATCGCCAACACAGAACTTATTTCTTTGTTCCATCTCACAAGCACCATCTTCACGAATTCCCTGTACAGTTCCAAGATAGATGTAATCCTTCACATAAACATTATTGTCATAAATTTGTGCATCGGAACCTGGCTTTTGGAAGAAGAAACCAGTCGTAAACTGACGGTACGTACATTTTGAGATTTCTTGACGATACCATTCCAAGTTCTCACGATATTTTTCTGGATCTTCAAAGAAGTCATCAATTGCTTTTCGATACGTTCTAGCAACAGTTGCAACGTAAAGTGCTGTCTTCATTCTACCTTCTACCTTAAGACTATCGATTCCTGCATCAACAACTTCAGGAATATATTCAATCATACACAAATCTTTTGAGTTAAAGATATAGGTTCCTCGATCATTCTCAAAAACAGGCATGTATTCGCCAGGTCTAGTCTCTTCCACAATGTAATATCTCCAACGACATGGATGTGTACATGCACCGAGATTCGCATCACGCCCAGTAAAATAGTTACTTAATAAGCAACGACCAGAATAAGACATACACATAGCCCCATGAACAAAGGTTTCAATCTCTAAATCATCTGGGATATTTGCTCTTAATTCTTTGATTTCCTCTAATGACATCTCACGAGCGGAAACTACACGAGCCGCGCCTTGCTTGTGCCAGAACTGATACGTTCTATAATTTACACTATTCGCTTGCGTACTAATGTGAAGCTCCATTTCTGGAATCACTTCTTTTGCAATATCAAATACACCTGGATCTGAGATAATTAAGGCATCTGGCTTGATCTCCTTTAATTCACGAAAATATGCCTCTACACCCTTTAAGTCACGATTATGAGCTGTTATGTTAGCAGTAACATATACTTTCTTGCCATATTGATGTGCAAACTCAATCCCTGCTTTCATGTCCTCTAGAGAAAAGTTCTTTGCTTTGGCACGAAGACCGTACATCTCTCCTCCGATATAAACTGCATCTGCACCATACATAACTGCTGTTTTTAATACCTCAAGATTGCTAGCTGGTATTAACAGCTCTGGTTTTTGTCTTCTAGTCATAAAATCTCCAATCTATGAATTAAATCACATAATATTAAGTCAATTACAAAGTGCCATTCACTTTGCATTCACTATAATAACATATAATGTGTCAAATTCCAACCACTGAAACAAAGAATCTTTCCTGCTATTTTGTTGCAATTCCTTTGGCAATGGATACTGCCATCCCATCTCCCACTGGAAGAATCATGGTCTGAAATTCTGGCATATGAGTTAGCGTATACAAGTACTCTCTCATTCTTACATGAATCGTTCGGTCTCTTCGAGTAATGCAGTATTTAGATTTTGCAATACTTCCCTCTTGAAGCACATTATCAGTGATAAATAGCCCGCCCTCGGCTAATAGCTTCATAATTTGAGGAAGGAAATTCATATATTGAGCTTTCGCTGCATCCATAAAGATGAAATCAAACTTATTCGCTAGAGGTATCGGTTCCCCACCTGGATAAAACAATGTAACTTCACTTTCTTGTGGCTCTTGATTCAAGAGGCGTAAAGCATCCATTGCCTCCCCCATCATAAGTGTAATCTCCTTAGCTCTTCTTGCTTTCGCTAAATTCTTCTTTGCTTCAATAATGCGCATTTCTACCTTTTCGATGGTAGTAATCTTACAATCCTTTGGCATATACTCACTCATTAAGGAGCTTGAAAAACCAACCGCTGCACCTACCTCAAGTATTTGCTTGGGTTGCTTCATTTCTAAAAAAAACTTAAGTAACGCTTGAGCTTCCTTACGAATGATAGGAACACCATCCTGTAATGCTTGTTTTTCTAAATTACTTAAGTAATCTGGCAAATCCGTCTCAAGTGAATTGATATATGCTGCTATTTGTTCATCCACGATCATTTGAATTCTCCTTTTACTATATCAACAAGATGAATTGACCAACCAACTCACTTGTCATGAATAATAACAGGGACTTCGCAAAATACTTCGAAAGAGAAAGCATTCTACGTAAGTCCCTGTGAAATGACTATTCCGCTCATAGCATCATAGCAATCATCGATTCATTTTACTATGAATTTTGCTACTTACTTTTTTTCTAAACTTTATGGAATCAAGGAATTTGTATCTTCTCCTGTATTCGTTGTTCCTTCACTTGATGAAGCCTCCGTGCCAGGTGCTTGTGTTGGCTGAATCACTTCTTCCTTCACAATGGAATTCTTTTGATCCGTAATTTCAGTTAAGATATCATCATAATCCATCGAAGTATTCAGAATAAACGTACCAGGATAGATATTATAGTCCTTTAATTTAGTTTTCACATAAAAGGAATACTTATTTACAATTAAGCCATTAAACTCAAGCTTATTCGCAATATCCATAGTGGATTCACCTTTTGCAATTTGAAAATCGATATCCTTGCCTGGTTCTTCTGCTGCAGGCACTGAACCGAACACTTGATAAGAGAAACTGTAAACATATTTACTTGCTGTAACGATGACATAAACTACAGCGGTGTAGAAGATAATGTTAAGTAAAACTCTTAAAATTGCATTGGTGACTTTTAGTATTAAACTAGTACTCGCGGATTTTCCCATAGGCTACCTCATACCACTACACTTCCATAATGATTGGAAGTATCATTGGATTTCTCTTCATTTTTTTCCAAAGATAATCGCTGAGCGAATCTTTAATCTCATTCTTGATTTTACCCCAATCTGACATGTTTTTATTTAAACATTTTTCTAGGGCATCGCATACAACCGTTCTTGCTTCCTCCATGAGATTTTCAGACTCACGTACGTAAACAAATCCTCGTGATACGATATCTGGTCCAGACAATACTTGATTGCTGTACTTTTCTAATGTAACCACAACTATAATTAAACCATTTTCAGATAGATGCTGACGGTCACGTAATACGATGTTACCAACATCTCCAACACCAAGACCATCTACTAGAACACCCTGTGCTGGAATATGATCTATAATTTTCGCACGTTCTTCGGATAATTCCAAAACGTCTCCAGAGGACAGAATAATTGCTCTTTCCTTAGGTACTCCCATATCCTGAGCTAACTCTGTATGGAATTTTAAGTGACGGAATTCACCGTGAACTGGAATCGCAAATTTTGGTTTTGTCAATGCATAGATTAACTTAATTTCTTCCTGACAGGCATGACCAGAAACATGAGTATCTTGGAAGATTACTTTAGCACCCTTCATTGAAAGTTCATTGATAATCTTAGATACATTCTTTTCATTGCCTGGAATCGGAGTTGAACTAAAGATCACCGTATCCCCAGGAGTAATCGAAATCTTACGATGAATGGAAGCGGCAATACGAGATAATGCTGCCATTGTTTCACCCTGACTTCCTGTTGTGATCAATACAAGCTGATCATCGGTGTAGTTTTTCATCTGTTCAATATCAATCATGATATTTTCTGGTATTGATATATATCCAAGTTCTGCAGCGGTAGAAATAATATTCACCATGCTACGTCCCTCAATCACAACCTTACGATTATACTTTTGCGCCGAGTTAATAATTTGTTGCACACGATCAACATTCGAAGCAAAGGTTGCAACGATAATTCTATTCTTTGAATTCTCAGCGAAAATATTATCAAATGTCTTACCAACAGTACGTTCTGACATCGTATAACCTGGACGCATAACATTCGTGCTATCGCACATCAATGCTAAGACACCCTTCTTCCCTAACTCACCAAACTTTTGTAAGTCAATTGTTTCTCCAAAAACAGGTGTATAATCAACTTTAAAGTCACCTGTATGAACGATTATACCGGCTGGACTGTAAATTGCTAATGCTGCCGAATCTGCTATACTGTGGTTTGTTCGAATGAATTCAATACGAAAACATCCCAAATTAATAGATTGTCCATATTTAATTACTTTACGCTTTGTTGTCTTTAATAAATTGTGTTCCTTTAACTTATTCTCAATGATACCAAGTGTTAATTTGGTTGCATAAATTGGAACATTAATATCTTTTAATACATATGGGAGAGATCCGATATGATCTTCATGTCCATGTGTGATTACAAAGCCTTTTACTTTTGCAATGTTATCCTTAAGATATGTCACATCAGGGATAACAAGATCAATCCCTAACATATCATCTTCTGGGAATGCAAGACCACAATCTACAACGATAATACTATCTTCATATTCGAATGCAGTGATGTTCATCCCAATTTGATCTAGACCACCCAGTGGAATAATTTTAACTCCTGGTTTCGTTGGCGTCATATCCTGCTCTACTGTTACAGTAAGCTCTTCTTTCTGCTTTGCTTCTACTCGCTCAACGCGGTACGTTGGTCTTGGTTTTCTTCTCATGCGAGAATTGCGATCATAATTCCTTTCCTTTTTTTCGCCTTCTGCATACGTACCTTTATTATTTTCTTTTCCTATCAAAATTGCACCTCCAAAATATAATTTATGTAATTTCGTAGTGCAAACGTATGAATTTAATTGTCTTTTTTATTGTGTTGCTTACAATCCAAACAGGTTCCATACAATTTTACCTCGTGATTCACCACGGTAAAGCCCATGGTTTCCTCAATCTTGGCCTCAAGTCTTTCCAACAAATCATCTTGGAAAGTTAACACTTGCCCACAGTCAAGGCAGATTAAATGATGGTGATGATGAGATGAATTATCAAGTCCTTCTTTACCAATTTCATAACGAGTATAACCATCGTTCAGATTCAATTTATCGATCAGTTTCAGTTCTGACAATACCTGTATCGTACGATATACCGTCGCAAGTCCTATGTCTGGAAACATTTCTTTTACACAATCATAGATTTCTTCTGCGGTCAAGTGCTCATCCGGTCGATTGCTAAGCACTTCTAATATCGCTACACGCTGTGTTGTGACTTTTAGTCCGTTCTGTTTTAACAGCGTTTTAAATCTCTCTTGCATATCAGTTATCTTATCAGCCATCTTTTCACCCACTCATAAAATTCATACTATCTGCGTACTACAATTATTCTTTCTATCTTTATTTCAATTGAACAAATATTTAAATTTCATATCTAAATATTTGTATCTTTTAATATCTATATTTCAATATTAGTAATTAATATCTCTATATATCTATATTTCAATAATTAATGATTTCTATCGCAATATTTTTATCTAATATTTATATCTTGATACTCCTATCTTGATAATTTTATCTTGATATTTTTATCTTGCTATTTCTACCTTAATAATTTTATGTTGATAATTTTATCTTGATATTTTTATCCCGATATTCCTATTTCAATATTTCTCATTTAATTAAAGTTTATTCTTTCTTTGTAATTCTTTCTTTTTATTCTTTAATTTTTTATTATTTATCTGAATAAAGTCTATTTAGTTCTCTGTTATAACGTGCTATTCCACGTGTTACATTCTAGATTATCAAATGATTCTAGTGTTTTTCTACAGTTTCTTCTTAAAAAAGGTAGCGTATTTTTATTCGTTATTCAGAAACGATGTCCGTATCTTCTAATAACTCATCAAAAATAGTAGCGATTGCATCGAGTTCACTATCATCCTCTACCATATCATAAATAGCTTCCTCATCTTCTGGTCCAGAAATATCCTTGAGAATATAAGCGTCAACCTCTTGATCGTCATCTTCTACATCTTCTGTCACTAAAAGATAATCTACACCATTTAATTTTGTTTGCTCAACAACGCAAAATACAACATCTTCACCATCTTCTGTTGTAAACTTGATCTTTTGAAGTTCTTTGTTATCTTCCATATATACCTCTTATTTATTTTTCTGATTTGCCAAAAAATCAAGATATCCTTGTAAAATAAAGACTGCCGCTAGCTTATCGACTACTTGCATTTTCTTTGATAAGGACACTTCTCCTGAATTTAGCACTTGATGCGCAGCGACTGTTGTTAGTCTTTCATCCCATAAAATGACTTCAAGACCAGTTCTACGGCGTAACATATCTGCAAATTCTTCTGATTTCTGAGCTCTAATTCCAATGGAATTATTCATATTCTTTGGATATCCTAAAACAATACGGTCAACATCATATTCTTTCACTAGGTCCTCAATACGTGCCAATGTCTGTCGAAGCTTATTCTCTGAATTCCTGCGTATCACCTCTAACCCTTGTGCAGTCATCAATAAAGCATCACTCACAGCAACACCAACCGTAACGGAACCATAATCCAGTCCAAGTATTCTCATGTCTTTTATCCTATCTTTTTGTCTTTATATGATTCTCAATATAGTAATTTAAGAGTTCCTCTAATATCTCATCGCGCTCTACTTTCATAATAAGACTTCTAGCACTTCTGTGGTTCGTAATATAAGTAGGATCTCCAGACATAACATAACCAACAATCTGATTCACAGGATTATATCCTTTTTCGGTCAAAGCGAGATATACGATGTCAATTACATCCTTCACTACCATCTCTGGTTGTTTTTGAACCCTAAAATACTGCGTATTATTTATCTCCTGCATCACATCACGCCTTTCCTGAACTGTCTTAACGATTACAACTATTATCTCTCATTTGCATCTTACTCCTATCATAATACAAATGTTCGAAAATTTCAATCCATTATTTCTGAAAGCAAGATATCACCCTCTAAAAATCCGACAGTTTTTACTTTTTTCACTTCATTGGAAGGAGTTCCGTCGGTTGGAAAAGCAATTCGTACATAGCGCTTATTATAGCCAATTACATAGTATTTTCCACCAATTTCAATTTCTTCCTCTGTAAGAATTTCCTCTTCTGTTCCGACAAACTTATCTAAATATTGACTTCTTAATTTTTTATTAAGGTCAAGTAAACACTCACTTCTATGGTGTTTTATTTCCTCTAATACTTGTCCTTCCATCGATTCCGCTCTTGTTCCTTTTCTCTTAGAATACTGGAATACATGCATCTGAGCAAATTGAACTTTTTCAAGAAATTCTTTCGTTGCCGCAAATTCTTCTTCGGTCTCTTGTGGGAAACCTACAATTACGTCGGTTGTAATTGCTGGCTCATCAAAATACTTTCTAAGAAGAACACAACTATCATAGTATTGCTTCGTTGTATACTTTCGATTCATACGCTTTAAGGTTGCATCGCAGCCACTTTGTAATGAGAGATGAAAATGTGGACAAATTTTATCAATCTTGGCTAAAGTCTTGACAAACTCTTCCGTAATTATTCTCGGTTCTAACGATCCAAAGCGAATTCTTTTTAATCCTTGAATCTGATTGAGTTCTTTCATTAACTCTAGCAATGGCATACTATGATCTTCTGCTTGTAAGCTTGCTTGTTCTTTCACAGACTTTAAATCAAAGCCATAGGAAGAGATATGAATCCCCGTCAAAACAATTTCCTTATAGCCATTGCTCACTAGACGTATTACTTCCTCGACGATATCTTCTTGCTTACGACTACGAATTCTACCTCTTGTGTATGGAATAATACAGTAACTACAGAACTGATTACAGCCATCTTGGATTTTGATATACGCTCTTGTTTTTTCCTTTACAGATTGAATGCTTAACTCTTCATAAAAACCATCCTCTGCAATATCTATGATACTACCTGCATCCTTCATATCAAATGCATCCTGATCACTGTAATAACGGTTTACAATCGAAACGATATCCTTCTTTCGATTATTTCCAATGACAAGATCGATTGCATCATCGTCTAAAAGAGCTTCTTTTGCTGCCTGTACGTAACATCCAACTGCAATAACAACTGCTTCCTTGTTCTTCTTCTTTGCTCTATGCAGCATCTGGCGAGATTTACGATCTGCGATATTAGTTACTGAGCAGGTATTCACTACATAAATATCCGCTTTCTCATCAAAGCTAGTAATCTCTGCTTGTGCATTGGAAAACAATTGCTCCATAGCCTCTGTTTCATAGGAATTCACCTTACATCCTAACGTTAAAAATGCAACTTTTTTTCCTTCTATATAATTAAAATCATGATCTAACATTTAATTTCAAATCCTTTCTAATAAATCCACATTGCCCAAAATATAGCAAATACTTAAGTTTTTTCGTGATAATTTTTGCCACTTTGTATATTGACATTTCTTCCTTTAGTGGGTAGTATATAGATGTGGATGGGGTTTCCTATGTATTCCATTAATTGCATTCACTTGGGGTTACCAAATTACAACTATAAAGGAGGAATTTCACATGAAAACAGTTAAAATTTCTTTAAACTCTATCGATAAGGTTAAGTCATTTGTAAACGATGTAACTAAGTTTGATTCTGATTTCGATTTAGTATCTGGTAGATACGTAATTGATGCAAAATCCATTATGGGTATCTTCAGCTTAGACCTATCTAAACCAATCGATTTAAGCATTCATGGTGAAGATAATATGGCTACTATCCTTGAAATATTAAAACCATACATCGTAGAGTAATTTGTACATGAAAAAAGAACGAAGGTATCTGTTCTTGGGGCTGTTCCGATAATATATCAGAGCAGTCTTTTTTAGATAAAAAAAACTAATACCTATCTTTAGATGCAAGAGAAGAATATCATCATCCCCCTCTTGCATTCTTATATATTTGAATACTATTTAATCACAACAACCTCTCTCGTTGTAATCGCAGTATGCACCATTTCATCAATCTTTTCAGATAAATTCAATTCATTCTTTTCAATCACACTTAGGATTGGACGAGTCACTGGATGCTTTGCAACAAAAATTGTACAACAATCTTCGTATGGCTCGATGGATGTTTCATACGTTCCGATACGTTCTGCTACTTCTACAATCTCTTGTTTATCAAAACCAATCAATGGACGGTAAACTGGTAAGGTACAAACCGCATTCGTTGCATTCAAGGAATGCAATGTCTGACTTGCCACCTGCCCAATGCTTTCTCCTGTAATCAATCCAAGACAACCACTCTTTTTAGCGATTTCTTCTGCAATTCTCATCATATAACGACGCATAATAATCGTTAATTCTTCATGAGGACACTTTTCATAGATATAAAGCTGAATATCTGTAAAATTAATGATATTTAAATTAATTGGTCCAGTATAAGCAGAAATCGTCTTAGCTAGATCCACTACCTTTTGCTTTGCTCGTTCACTTGTGTATGGTGGAGCATGAAAGTAAGTTGCATCGATTTTAACACCACGTCTACTAATCATATATCCGGCCACTGGGCTATCAATACCACCCGATAAGCATAGCATCGCTTTCCCTCCAGTTCCTACTGGCATTCCACCTGGGCCTGGAATGACATGAGAATATACATAGGTTTTGGTACGAACTTCTACCCAAATACGAGTCTCTGGATTGTGAACATCCACCTTCATTTCAGGGAAGGTATGCAATAGATGTGCACCCATCTTGGCACAGATTTCTGGGGACGTCAATTCATATCGTTTGTCCGCACGTTTTGCTTCTACCTTGAAGGTAAAGTTTTTATCTGGATAGAATTTATCTACATATTCTGCGACTTCTTTCTTAATTACTTCCCAATCGGTACTTTCAATTACTACAACTGGCATGATACCGAATACACCGAACACCTTTTTTAATGCTTCTACGGTTTCCTCATAATCAAAGTCATCCATGCATTCCACGAAGATTCTTCCCTGTTCTCTTGAAACATTATAGTTGCCGATTTTATCAAGATTAAAACGAATTTGATCACGTAGAGCATTCTCAAATACATGACGATTCTTCCCCTTGAGACCTATTTCTGCATATTTAATAAGAAACGCTTTGTACATTTCGTACCTCCAATTTATTTTCTTGCATATCTACGTAAAACTGGTAACAATTCCTGTAATACTTGTAATGCATAATCAATTTCTTCTTCCGTTGTATTGACTGAAAAACTAAAACGTATCGTGGAGTCTAATAATTCCTTTGCAACTCCAATTGCCATCAATGCACCACTGATCGCAGGGTGATTGGAGGAGCATGCAGAGCCTGCGGATACATAAACCCCTCTCTCCTCTAGGGCATGTAACAACACTTCACTTTTCACTCCTGCAAAGCTTACACTCACTACATGTGGTGCAGTCTTAGCAATTGCTTCCTTCAACGTAAGTCCTTCTTCATTTGCATAGATTGCATTTATGGTAACACCCTCAATGGCTTGAAGTCCTTTGATGAGACGTTCCTTCAACTCATAGATTTGTGCTATCTTTACTTCATGATTCTCATAGATTTCCTTGACTGCAACGCAAAGTCCTGCAATCGCTGGAACATTCTCTGTCCCAGAACGGAAATTCTTTTGTTGGCCACCTCCATATATCAATGGCTTTATCTTGATTTTATCCTTAATGTATAGGAAACCACTCCCTTTTGGACCATGAAACTTATGTCCACTCACTGACATTAAGTCAATTCCTTCTCTTTTTGGATAAATCTTAAATTTACCAAAGGCTTGAATTGCATCTACATGGAATAATACATCTGGTTTCTTTTCTTTGATTTGTTTACTTATCGATGCAATGTCTAAGACTGCACCCACCTCGTTATTGACATACATCATGGATATTAAAATTGTTTCTTCACATATTTCTTCTAATAACTGATCGATCTTCACTTGCCCATTTTCATCCACATCAATAAAGGAAATACGAAAACCCAAATCCTGTAACGCTAATAATGGATTATAAACGGAGGCATGTTCCATTCTCGTTGTTATAATATGCTTTCCTGCTCTTTGATTTGCCAACGCCACGCCAAACAAAGCCATATTATTCGATTCTGTCCCGCCTGAAGTAAATATAATCTCTTTCGGTTCCACTTTCATCGCTTTCGCAATTACTTCTTTTGCATCTTTTATATATTTTTCAGCTTCCATTCCTTTTCTATGCATGGAGGAAGGATTCCCAAAATTTGTGCAAAGTACATCTACGACGGTATCCTTAACACTTGAACTGGCACACGTCGTTGCTGCATTATCTAAGTATGCTTCCATCTTATCACTCCCCAAATGACGTCTTATTCCTGTTGTAACTCAAACATAAGATTTGCTAACATTGCAAGTCCTGCTGTTTCTGTTCTTAGAATTCGCTTACCTAAAGTTACGATTTCAAATCCAACTTGTTGCGCCATCTCAATTTCATCTGATTCAAACCCGCCTTCTGGTCCAATAAAGATACCAACGGATTTTTTACCGACACACTGTTTTACTAGCTCTTTGGTATGTGCAATCCCAGTAGCACATTCGTATGGCACTAGTATCATATCTAAAGTTTTAGCAAAGTCTACAGCTTGTTTAAAGGTCATCACCTCATGTATGGAAGGAATTACACCACGACCTGATTGTTTGGCTGCCCCTTGTGCAATTGCCTGCCAACGTTCTAACTTCTTTAATTCTTTTTTCTTGTCTTCTAACTTAACGATGGTACGTTTCATCATAACTGGAACTACTTCATAAGCCCCCAACTCTACCGCTTTTTGAATAATCAGTTCCATCTTATCTTTTTTTGGAAGACCTTGAAACAAATATATCTTAGTCAAAAGCTCTGCTTCTGATTCTTTTTGTTCGTTCACTGCTACGATAATCTCTTTATCGCAAACATCGTCTATTATACAATAATAATCAACGCCTTGTCCATTGCAAATGATTAACTTTTCGCCCTTTTTCATCCTTAAAACATTTTTTATATGATTCACATCTTCTCCTGTAATATGAATCTTATCTTCCATAATTGCGGTTTCTTCTACATAAAATCGATACATACTAACTCCATTCTGACTTCTATGGACGATTGTTATTCCTGATTGTACCATAATAATCTATGGTACAACCAGAACACGTACTCTATTGCCGTTAGACATTATAGCACATAAACTCCTTGTTTGTAAAATAAATCATACTTTTGTAACTACTCCAGACCATTCTAGAAGTAAAGTATCAAGAACCTGCTCTTCCACTGCTATCTTATCATTGATTTCCCCGAGTTTCTCAAAGTCAGTTGCGATGTCAGAATCGGTGTACTCTAACTTTAATTGACGAACTACTTCCTCTTGATGTTCTATTTTCTCTTCCAATCGAGCAAGACGTTGGTCCATTCTCTTTTTATCCTGATCCGCTTCATAATTTGGGATTTGTTTTGTTTCATGATTCGCATTTTTATTACAGATAGGGGATTCCCCATTGTACTTTTGTCGATCATAGCAATTGGATACTAACTTCTCTTGATACTCAGCATAGGTCGATGCATGGTAGGTTACTTGATCCTGATGAAATACTAGAAGATGATCTGCTACAGACTGAATCAAGTATCGATCGTGTGTAACAAATAACAGAGTACCTGTATAGTCTTTTAACATTCGTTCCAATGCTTCTTTACAAGCCATATCCAGGTGATTTGTAGGTTCATCTAGGATTAGTAGGTTTGCATGCTTCTTAAAGAGTTTTGCTAATGAAAGACGCACCCTCTCTCCACCAGACAACTGTTTGATTGGTTGAAAGACTTCCTCCTCTGTAAATAAGAAGTTTCCAAGTATCGTTCGTACTTCGGTCCGATTTAACTTCGGATATTCGTCCCAGAACTCTTCAATAATTGTTTTTTCTTCGTTAAGATTCAGTAAATCTTGATCAAAATAAACCCATTCAACATCTCTACCAAATTGAAACTCTCCTCCGAGTGCGCTTACTTGCCCAACTAAGGTCTTTAATAGTGTTGACTTCCCTTTCCCATTCTCTCCAATGATTGCAAGGCGATCCTTCTTTTTTAGCGTAAAGGATACTTCGCTTAGTATTTCGTCATACCCAATCTTTAGCTTATCTACCTTTAATACTTCTAACGCACTCTCCTTATGCAAAGGAAACTGAGTATGAAAGCGTCTTTCATCGTATCTCATCGGTTTTGGTACCTTTACCATATGCTCAATTTGCATACGTTTGGACTTTGTCATAGCAACCTTAGTCGGTGTGTTTTTCCACTTTTCAATGAAGGTGGTTAACCTCTGTACCTCCTTCTGATATGCTTCATAGTCTTTACATTGTTTTTCATAATCCAATCGCTTTTGTCGAACAAAAGCTGAGTAGTTTCCGACATATCTCTTCATCTTTTTATACTCAATTTCATAAGTAATATCAGTAATGTGGTCAAGAAATAGACGATCATGTGATACAATGACCACAGCATGTTTATACTTTTTTAGGTATCCTTCTAGCCACTCGATGGTTGGTAAATCTAAATGATTGGTCGGTTCATCTAACAACATAATATCAGGTTTACTTAACAAGAGCTTAACAAACGCAATTTTGGTTTTCTGACCACCAGAAAAGCTTTGTATCTTGCGTTTTAAATCATCTACTTCAAAACCAAACTTTGTAAAAATCTGCTCCATCTCCGTCTGATAGGTATATCCACCGAGTTGTTCATATTGTTCTGAAAGCTTTGCATAATTAGATAATAGCTGATCAGTTTGATTCTGAAGCATTTGTTCTTCCATGTCTTCCATTCGCTGTTTCATGCGAAAGAGTTTATCATAAACCTTATTCAGCTCTTCCTCAACACTAAGATCTTCTTTATCAAAATTAATCTGCTCTAGGTATCCTATCGTTGGATTTCCATCCTTCTGTATGAAAAATTCCTCATCACTATCTAAATTATCAACTTCCATCTTACCTGCAATTATCTTGAGTAAGGTGGTTTTACCACAACCATTTCTACCTATGATTGCTATTTTTTCTGTATTTTTAATCTCCATAGATACACCATCCAAAAGTGTATTGCCTGGATAGCCAATGATTGCATTATTTATTTGATATGTCATACTTTTTCATCTCCATTATTTTAGTCTACAAGTATTGCCTGCGACAGTTGTGTATGCAACATTTACCTTTCCGTCACGTGCAATCTTTTACACAATCTTTACGTAAGGAATCGCAACGCAAGTTCCTAACACAAAAAAACCTTTTCCAAAATCGGAAAAGGTTCACTGTACAATTATAAGGAATGCCAAAATAGAGCATATCAAAAAGATATACCAAAATCCTGCATCCGATTATATCGCACATTGTTTACGATTTCCACAACAAATAACCATGTCTACTTCCATGGTTTAAAATCAATGATTTCTTTGTGTGTTCGTTCATAAACAACGCTTCATCGGAATGCCTCTCTTTTCTTTAGATATCAATAACAATACCATATTTTTCTTGTTGCGTCAACTATTATAGAATACCTCAATATAATATGCGAAAAGCCTCTTCTAATGTCTGTACTTTCTTAACAGTCACATACTTACCAAATTCAAGCGTCCACATATCCATTTCGTTTTCTATGTGATTCACTTCATTCATTACAAATATCACATTCTTACAATCAGTCTTCACCATATAGGGAAGGAATTCTGTTAATACCCATTCCACATCTTCTTTTCCGTCTTCAAATCCATTCCTAGCATCCACGATAAAGCTACTTCCCTTATGTACTCTTAATTGTTCCAGTGCATAGCGAGATGGATTCCTATAATTTTCAAAACTACTGAATTTCTTCCATGCCAAAACTACCGCATTTGCGTCTGGTTCATAAGTAACTTTACAATACTCATTATCAAACATAATCCAATCCTCTTTTATTCCGTTTTCTGTCAAGTATAGCCCTCTTACTTATAAATATCAAGTATAAAAAAAGCAGGCACATTGAGCCTTGCATCAGTTTAATACTTACCCAAAGGATAAGCACTGATGTTCCTCAATATACCTACTAATATGAATGGAAAGTGACTACCCTCACTTTCCTCTGGAATTATGCTAAATACTTCCGAATGCAAATTACTTCAAAGGTTTTCTCGCAACAATCGATGTCCAGTCCTTCATCGTAGTGATTTCAACGATTTCAAATCCATTCTTTAGGATGGCTGCTTTGACTTCTTCTGCTTTCATATCAATGATACCAGAGCTAATAAACAATCCACCTGGTTTCATAAAGTCTGCCACCATATCAGACAATGGAATAATGATATCAGCTAAAATATTAGCAACTACAAGATCATATTGGTAAAGACCGATATTCTCACAAAGTTCATGGTCTCCCATTACATTGCCATCATAAATCTCTAATAACCCTGTTTCACGCTTTGCAGCTTCATTTCGTTGCTTACGTTCCACTTTCAGATGATTCACCTCTGCATTCTCAACTGAGATATCAGAAGCATTCACATCGATATCAATTGCGACTTCGCAATTGGCTCCTAATTTACTTCCAATAATGGATAGAATTCCGCTGCCACAACCAATATCCAATAAATCATCGCCTGGTTTTAAATACTTCTTCAGATTTAAGATGCAAAGCTTTGTTGTCTCATGAGCACCAGTACCAAAGGCAGTGCCTGGATCAATCTCAATCACCAAATCCCCTTCGTTTCTTTCTGTTAGTTCTTCCCAGGTTGGTTTGATTACAATCGTATCATCCACTCGAAAAGGTTTAAAGAACTCTTTCCAATTATTCATCCAGTCTTTGTCTTCAGTTTGAGATTCTGTAATCTTACCAGTTCCAACATCTACAAACATACGAAGCTCTTCTAAGCCTTCGGTTACTTTTGCAATCATTTCTTTGGTATCTACATCCACATCCAGATAAAAAAAAATGGTTGCAAGGCCATCGTCTTCTCCTAATTCTGGAAGGATATCAATAAACATCTTATTCTTTTCTTCTTCCGTCAATTGTACCTTATCTTCGATTTCGATACCTTCAACTCCGAGTTCTTCTAGCATATTGCTCACGAGATCCACTGCTTCACAGGTAGTCTCAAGAGATAATTTATTCCACTTCATAGGATCTCCATACTCTTCTTATTTTCCAAAGAATTTCTTCTTTTTACCAGATTCTTTTTCAGGTTCAGATTCTTCTACTGTTTTCCCCTTCATAGAATCGTCAAATTTTTTGATCAATTCTTTTTGCTCATTTGTAAGTTTGGTTGGCACTTGAACAACTAACGTTACATAATGATCGCCACGTACCGCCTTGTTACGTAAGGTTGGAACACCTTTTCCACGCAAACGTACCTTCGTATCTGTCTGTGTTCCAGGCTTTACTTCATATAATACATCTCCATCCACAGTTGAGATTCTGACATCTCCACCAAGAGCCGCTTGTGCAAAGGACATAGGTGCTGTGGAATAGATATCATAATCCTGTCTCTGGAAGATTGGATGACGGCTAACACTTACTTCAACTAATAAATCACCACGTTCTCCACCATTCGTTCCTGGTTCACCTTTACCACGGATACGGATGCTTTGACCATCATCAATACCTGCCGGAACAGATACTTGAATCTTCTTTTTGCTGCTAATATAACCGCTACCATAACAATCTGGACACTTTTCTTTGATAATCTTACCAGTACCACGACAGTCTGGACAAGTCTGTACATTACGTACCATACCAAATAAAGACTGTTGAGTAAATGTAACTTGACCGCGGCCCCCACATTTGCTACACGTTTCAGGTGTACTTCCAGCCTTAGCACCGCTTCCATGACAAGTATTACATTCATCCTTTAAGGTCAATTCCAATTCCTTTTCACAGCCAAACACAGCTTCTTCAAATGTGATGCGGATTCCTGTACGTAGATTTGCACCTTTCATAGGGCCATTGTTCGCTCTCTGGCTTCTTCTTCCACCCCCGAACAAATCACCGAAGATATCACCAAAGATATCACCCATATCACCCATGTTATTAAAATCAAAACCACCAGCTCCAGCTCCACCTTGCTCGAATGCAGCATGACCAAACTGATCGTACTGTCTCTTCTTATCAGCATCACTTAAGATTGCATAGGCCTCAGATGCTTCCTTGAATTTTGCTTCTACCGACTTATCTCCTGGGTTCATATCTGGATGATATTGCTTCGCCAATTTACGATAAGCCTTCTTAATCTCATCATCAGAAGCATTCCTAGAGACACCTAACACCTCATAATAATCTCTTTTACTCTCTGCCATAACTTTCCTCCAACACTAGTAACATAAATGCATATGTTTAAGTTTTTTCGTTACTCAGAACATATGCTTTATAATCCACAAATAGCTGTCTTATGATTATGTTACAATCACAAGACAGCTTAATTTATTTATTCGACTGAGTTCCTATAAGTTTTTACGAACGAAAACTGCTTTTAGTAACAGTCATTCCTATTTTACACTTCTCTATAGTCACCGTCAACTACATCATCACCAGCATAGCTGTTATTTGCACCTTGAGCACCTGCACCTGACATGTCAGGACCTGCACCAGCACCCTGTGTCTGCTCATACATCTTAGCAAATAATGTTTGAGCACTATTCATTAATTTTTCCTTTGCAGACTTAATGTCTTGTACTTCACCTTCAGACATTACTTCAGGATTTGCTTTAGCTACTAAGTCTTTTAAGTGATTTAAGTCAGCTTCTACATTAGCCTTTTCATCAGCACTTACCTTGTCACCAGCATCCTGTAATGCTTTTTCTACCTGGAATACCATAGCATCTGCATCATTTCTAGTGTCTACAGCTTCTTTACGTTTCTTATCCTGAGCTTCATATTCTGCAGCTTCTTTGACTGCCTTCTCGATATCGCTATCGGACATGTTAGATCCTGCTGTGATTGTGATATGCTGCTCTTTACCAGTTCCAAGATCCTTTGCAGATACATTTACGATACCATTCGCATCGATATCGAAAGTAACTTCGATCTGTGGAACACCTCTTCTTGCTGGTGGAATACCATCAAGACGGAATTGTCCAAGAGACTTGTTGTCTTTCGCAAACTGTCTTTCACCCTGAACTACGTTGATATCTACTGCTGTCTGATTGTCAGCTGCTGTAGAGAAGATCTGGCTCTTCTTTGTTGGGATTGTTGTATTTCTTTCAATTAATCTTGTCGCAATACCACCCATTGTCTCGATGGATAAGGATAATGGTGTTACGTCAAGAAGTAAGATATCACCTGCGCCTGTATCGCCTGCTAATTTACCACCCTGGATGGAAGCACCGATCGCAACACATTCATCTGGGTTTAAAGTCTTGCTTGGTTCATGACCAGTTAATAACTTCACTTTATCCTGAACAGCTGGGATACGTGTGGAGCCACCAACTAATAATACCTTGCTTAATTCTGAAGCTGTTAAACCAGCATCTCTTAATGCGTTTTGAACTGGTACTGCAGTTCTTTCTACTAAATCATGTGTTAATTCATCGAATTTTGCACGAGTTAAGTTTAAGTCGAAGTGCTTTGGAC
>JAEZKD010000180.1 GCA_023415655.1 Bacillota bacterium
CAATAACAATCAGGAAGTAGACCCATGCCATAGCGGATGAGAATCCATAACTCATCTGAACTACCATCTGCTCTCGAATCTTTTCCATAATCTCTCCATCCGTACGCATACAGAAATCAATAATCGAGTAAATCCAGTTTACAAGGAATAACGAGCTGATCATTGGGAATGTAATCTTCCACAGTTTCTCCCAGGCAGTACAGCCTTCAATATCGGCTGCTTCATAAACACTGGAGGATATGGTCTGTAACCCAGATAAAAATATAATAATCTGTATACCGGATGCAATTGCCACATCATATATTTGATCTATGATTTCGAATACCTTGGAGAATGCACTGTAACCAACATCCGACGTCATTAAGATTTTCTCTATGACTGACGTAACACTTCCTACATTCGTATTCTCCTTAATTGCTGACTGAATACTTGCCATCAGGGAGTTATTGTACTCAACTCCAAGTATGACACCGGATGATAAGATAACCGGTAAAAAGAAGATTGCACGGACTAAGGCACGTCCTTTGAACTTCTGATTCAGAATCATAGCCACAAAGAAGCTAAATACCATGACTGAAATTGAATTCAATAGCATCTTCCCAAATTCTTCAACCAACATACGGTTAAACTCTGTATCGATTGTGAATGCTCTGACGTAATTCTCAATTCCAATCCATGTTTTGCTTAAGCCATCTGGTCCTGCCTCAACCTGGCAAAAACTCATATACAGAGAATCAAACATTGGCTTTACCAGGAAGGTAAGAAAGCCTATGATAAAAGGAAGAATAAAGAGATATCCGGATATCGCTCTTCGTTTACGAAGACCTATTGTTTTTTTCTTTTTATTCATATTGACCTCCCTAACGAACTACCGAATAATCTCTAGCAGCTACTGGTGTTCCATCTTCTGTTACGATAGCATCATAACTGTAATTTACATAAACCTTTGTGCCATCTTCATAAGTGGTACAGGATAATAAATCGTTGATTTGTGAATGACTTATCATCTTCTGGTCGAATGTGTGACCAAGTTCTTTGTTATATCTTGTATAGATACGAATCAGCTCGCCTTTGGCTGCCTCATAATCAGCACCGTAATACTTGGAATACTGGGTATCCTGAAGTACAATACTGCTTTCTGCCATAAGTGTAAAGGAAAGACCTGCTCCGTATTCTGCTGATGTTAAAATTTCTTCTTCGATGTTGGAACAAATATTTAATGATTCGCCAGTATAAGTAACATAACCATGTACCGCCATTTGATAAATAGGAACGGTTGCATCCAATATTGTATAGGAAGATCCATCAAGATCCATATTGGTGATTATATCGGAATATGCGAGGGCATACTCATTCCCCATATTGATCATAATTTTACTGCCATTCGACCTATACTTCTGTAACCGTTCGGTCTGTGCTCTCTTGGCCGCTTCTCTTGTGACCGGATTTTTTCTGTAGAAATCAGCACTCAAGTCTGAGCCAACATCCTGGAAGGATACATTTGCTCCATACGATTTTGCTGTCTGTTCTAAATTGTCCATCATTGTGAGTATCTTACCAGCATGCAGCAGATAATATGGATCCATACTCTCTTGTTTGGAGTAGGTAACGGATGAATATGGATATAACATCACCTTTTCTTTCGTTACCATACGTGCAGCATCTCTTAACACATTAAATCCATCCAGTAGACTACTGTCATACGCATAATTCGTGATTCCGTTTAGGTATACATCAATCCCCATATCCTTTGCAGCAGTCGTAAATGCTTTTAGATCTTCTTTGTCACCAACAGAGGATAACAGTTTTACCTTGTCTAGAATCTTTTGATTCATACCCCCATTCATAAAACCACTGTATTTAACCGAAAGATTGTTAATTCCGTTACTATTTAATTCCCTTAGAATCTCTTCAGCTTCTTTATAAGTTGTTAATTCCAGTGGCTTAGATACTGGAACCCCAAATACTTGTTTTACTTTATCGATTGCCCCAATCATCTCAATGACCATTGGAGTTTCAGCCTGAGGTTTCTCACTGAATCCATCGGAAAATCTCTCTGTTAAGTAATCCCGGTAATTCAGTGCCATTTCTTCATAATTGTTCGATGTCTGGAAACGATATCTTTGAATCAGGTTTTCATCTGGCAGATTCGGTTCGTAAACATACATAGCACCATTATATCGCTCAGTCACATCAAACTGATCTCTATGTACAATGGAATAAGTTGCAGATGCATAATTATAGCTATTGACCTTACCACTGATATCCGCCTGGATGCTTGCATAGGACGCTCCATCCTCTAAGATGCAAAGGAATGCTGAGGTATCCTTTGCAATTCCGAATGCATTAAAATAGGTATTCGTCTCATGAACCAAAGATTTACGGTCGATTGCCATATTCCATCCATAAATATCCGCATAATAAGCTGCTTGAGCAATTTTCCCATTATTAAAGCGGATGATTCCACCACCGCCCTCTGGCACCATCAGATATCCATTCTCATTCACCGATCCGGCTCCAAAGTAAGGAAGAATATTAAGAGATACCAATGGAAACTCTTTTCGATACTCAATTTCTTTTAATGGGATTTCGACTACCAAATCCTCTTCCTCTAAGCGGTAGATTACAGAAACATTGTAAATCGGTAGATCTGAGATTGTTTCGGCAGTTACAAGCTTCTTTCCTTCTACATACTCCTCCATGGTATATCCAGCCTCTTCAAAAATAGTCTCCATGGAACCTTTCATCGTGTCCTTCGCATTCTCTCGCAGAACATAGATAACTTCGGTTTGTAGGATTGGATATGCTTCTAACAGTTCTTCTTTGTTATCCTTTTTACTAAGATTATTGATATCATATTTCTTGTAGTAATTGGTAACACGGCCCTGCCCGTTGGTATCCATCTTAGCTAAAAGCTCATCCATTCGTGAAGCTACAATCACTTTCGGGATGATATACTCTTTCTCTACATTACCGATTGTATAATTTACTTTTACATAATCAGCACCTTGTTCTACTTCATATAAACCGTTAACAATACTGTACTCATAGCTGTTATACTGGGTGTCCACACCATTGATTGTGCTATATTTAAGTAGTAGTGTCGACTGCAAGTTTTCTTTTTCCAGAATCACTGCTTTCGCATCGTTTGCAGCGTCTGGCGGATTGGAATACCATACATCCCCATTGTCTTTCATTTCAACCTGAAATTGTGTTGTCTTGCCATCTAATACGAACTTAAGCTTCTCATTTTCCAGTACGTATTCC
>JAEZKD010000187.1 GCA_023415655.1 Bacillota bacterium
CAAGATAACCACAAGAAAAATCATATGTTTTCCTTTCATATCAGTTACTCCCTTCTCATAAAAACTTATACTATGTATTGATTATGATTTTCCATCATGTCATAATAATGTCTCAAAGTTAACGATAATCTTACAAAAATAGGAAGTAGTCATTACAATCCTTTATAACTATACTCATACCATACGATTTTGCAAAACACATAAAACGAAAACACCCAATCATATCTACCCTCTTAATAAATAAAAGAAACCTAGAATCAAACAATTCTACAATAGATGTCTTGGAATACAATGATTGAATCGTTATATTCTCATCTATCATAAAGCTAGTTGATCTAGGTTTTCTTCGCATATGAAATCTACAAGAATAG
This sequence comes from Bacillota bacterium, assembly GCA_023415655.1. GTDB lineage: Bacteria > Bacillota > Clostridia > Lachnospirales > Lachnospiraceae > Lachnoclostridium. The sequence continues at coordinate 372 of JAEZKD010000187.1, forward strand.
GTCCTGCAGATGATTGATACTCTTAGCTATTAAAGGAATCTAAAAACTGATGTAAAATCTTATAAAGGATTTTAGCTTCCTCCGGTTTTAAATTAATGCATTGGGACATTTGCTTTGGTATCTCTTGGGCTTCTTCCTTCACAGCCTCTCCTTGCTCCGTAATCATAACATGAAGCACTCTTTCATCTTCTTTCGATCGTGCTCTTTTAATATATCCCTTTTGCTCTAACTTTTTTAGGACAGGTGTAAGTGTTCCAGAATCAAGGTAAAGAAGCTTCCCTAGTTCTTTTACATTCATCTGTTTATGCTCCCACAAAGCCATCATCGTAATATATTGCGTATAGGTTAAATCGATTTTATCTAAATAAGGCTTATATAACCTTACAATTTCTTTGGAGCATACATACAATGGAAAACATAATTGATTTCCAAGTTTCAATGAATCGTATTGCTCTGACATATTACACCACCTTTTTTAAGTATTCCATGATTTTCTGTTTCCTACCCACCATTAGAATCACCTCATTAGAGACACTTTATAATAGCACTCTCAATTGCCTCTGGTGTTGTGGTTGGTGCAAAACGTTCTACGACTTTCCCAGTTCGATCAATTAGGAATTTGGTGAAATTCCACTTAATCTTACTTCCCAAAACTCCACCTTGCTGAGCTTTTAAAAACGTAAATAAAGGCTCTTCATTTACACCATTTACCTCAATCTTATGAAATTGTGGAAAGGTAACTCCATACTTCAAACTACAGAATTCTCCAATCTCAGCATCAGTTCCTGGTGCTTGATTACCGAACTGATTGCATGGAAAATCAAGAATTACAAATCCTTTGTCCTTATGTTTTTCATATAAATTCTGAAGCCCCTCATACTGTGGTGTAAAGCCACATCCTGTTGCCGTGTTGACAACTAATAAAACCTTACCTTCATATTCTTGCAAACTTCTTTTATTTCCATTCACATCTAGTACTTCATAATCGTATAATGTCATATTAATCCCTCCTATTTTATTAATTCTATTCAATTAAATTGTATGCAATCTTTATATTAAAAATATATAGAATTACTCTCTGAAAGTCAATACTTTCTGACAAACTTCATGAACTATTTTTACTATTGATAGCACTCACCATATAAAATAAAAGAGGTAAAAGCTCTTGTGTTGAACTTTCACCTCTTTTTATGTCATATACTAAATACCAAATGTTTTTGGAGAAGTATCAATAACTAAACTTATATTTTTATTTATAATCATCTAACTTAAACCAAGAAACCGTATCTTTTCGAATCATCTGAAAACCACATTTTTTAGCTGTCATTTCGGAAGCCAAATTATCATTCGTACAGTCCCAAATTGGAATTAAGCCCTGTTTGTATGTATCTTCAATGACCTTCATAGTCAGATATGCTGATAGTCCTTTCTTGCGGTGTTTTTCCTCTGTTTTCACAGAGATATTACCATATTTTTCATCACAAAAAAGCATGTCAGCTCTGGCAACTACCTCATTCTCCCATAATGCTACATAGAAAATTCCTTCTTTAGAGAATAATTCCTTGTTTGCATATGCACTATTTATTTCGTCTACAATGAACTCCTTATTCCGATAGTCTTTTTGTAAAAACTCTCGGTCTACCTTTTCAATGCGATATCCATTAGGTTGAGACAATTGTGCTCCGGTACCAGACCAGGAAAACATCTTTTGATCATCAGATAAGAGATTCCTATCTTTAAATATCTCTTGTAACATTTCTTCTAATTCCTTTGTATCGCAAGCATATTCAAAATAATTCAGCCCTTGCTCTCTTAAAAATAGAACAATGGTACGATCAAACCAAACTCGAAATTCTCCCCAATCTTCTCTATCAAGTGGTTTTCCCATGAATTGAAACCCCTCTTGATACGGGCTCCATAACAATAAAAAGTTCGGTGATTCCTTTTGATCTGCCCATATGATCCCATCCGATTTACCTAAAAGAATACAAGTAAAATAAATACTACTATTTTCACGGATATACCGTTTACAATCAATTACTTCATTTACTAATATACTAACCATTCTCTCTCCTTAAATGTTTAAAGCTTTATAACTAAACCATCGTACGTAATATGATAGTTATGTTCTTTGGAATCTAATTCCATATTCTCATGTGTGTCATTTCCTTCGTGTGATAGATGCTCACTTGATTTTTATAATACGAGTCACTTTACCTCTCTCGTTGAGTTTAATAACAAAGTTTCCATACAGAATGTTCTGTTTTCCTTCTACCCCATACATTACAAAATACGTCGATACTATATAGTTATCCTGATACCTAGCGTTATACACATTAACTCCAAGTAATTCAAATTCCCCTTCAGCTACACAATCCCCTTGATTGATAGCTGTTTCAATGATTTGTTTGGTATCCTTTTGATACGTACTTACGATCTTTTGAATCTTGGGGTGAATGTTGTGTATACCATAATAGGATGGATGATTCTCAAGGATTGATATCGTTGTTGGAATGTTAGAAAAATACTCAAAATCCACAAGATTATTTTGTTTTTGAGCATAAAAAAGCAATGCTCCGATCGAATAAGAGATGATTCGAATTGGAATCAGCTTATTTGGATCTTGTATCTGAACAAGCATTGATGAAAGATTTTTTTGAAAGGCTTCTTCTGAAATCTGTTTCAGTGTACAAAGTTCCACATAATTTGCGCTACCTTCGATTTGTTCAATTGCAGCTTCATAACGATACTCATACTCATAATGAGATAATCGAAAACTTCGAAGCTGTAATAAATGCTCATACTCGATTGGATCAAAACGCTCAATTAACTTCGCAAGTAGTTTATTCTCTTCTAACTTAATGGAAAGATTCTCTGCAGTATAACTATATTCTTTCAATGCCTCAAGCTCATTCGGGAATCTAGCATCCTCATTCATCTGTTGAAAGGCGTGGAACATCTCATGAATCATTTTGGAGGTCAGTATCACCTCATCGATTTCTTCGAGCACATTCCAAATTGCAATATACTCTCCATTAAATTTGATCGATGTGTTGGCTAAGAACTGATCTGTCTTTTCTATATAAGCTCCATCAAAAAAGCACTCACTTTGATTGTACAAAGCGAACTTAAGCGGTTTGAACCCTTTCCAAAGCATTGAAAAATCAACCATATCTATGTACTTTTTTATCCTAACATAAAGATTATGTAACTCCATCTGTACGCTCCTTTCAGATTTCAATTAATGCCTTATCATCTTATATTCTTTTTATACTTTTACACTTTATCACAAATTTACCAATTATACAAACAGGATAAGGTATGATTTATGTGTCTTTTATGTGAAAGGAGAGAATTAGAAGTCAATTCAATCGTTAAAAAGAGGCTTTCAAAAAAACTGAAAGCCAAGATTGTCGTTATAAAAAGAGGCTTTCGAAAAAACCGAAAGCCAAGTTTGTCGTTATGAAGGTTTTAAATGGTGAGAGGTGCAAAGCACATTTTGCATCGAAATCATGTTAGCGATAGGATATTTTGAACTACTCTATCTCTCTTTCTCATATTTGATGCGATAATATATTCCATAAAAAATAACAAATAAATAAGCAAAGACCAATAATAACACTGGAAGTAAGTCCATATCCATAAGAGTATACGACAGCATTAATGCTCCGAATACATAAATCATCATATCATAAGCTTTCGCCTTTGCAGAATTTCCAATTGCAATATTACGCTCATCCTTCTGATCAATTTCCATCTGCTTTTGCAGGTCGGGTCTCTTCTTCATCGTTTTCTGGCTAATAAGATTACCAATTCCAGAACCAAAAATCCCACTTCCGATACCAACACAAACATACGGTAACCCCTTCATAATCCCTTGTGGATCAGCAATCGTTTTTACAAGAAATAGTCCAGTTCCAAGGATCAAGATTCCTATTACTGTCATAACATAATTCATTATTTTCTTTTTCATTGCGCTTCCTCCTCATAAATAAATATGTCCTCGATACTCATATCAAAATAACGGGCAATTTTGAATGCTAACGTAATAGATGGATTATACCTCCCATTTTCAAGTGAACCGATTGTCTGACGGGATACCTCAAGAGCCAATGCCAATTCCTCTTGCTTAATACCTCTTTGCTTTCTAATTTCTTCTAATCGATTTTTCAAGTCTTCACTCCTTTCTTATGTAAAGTACACTTTCCATATCCTTATTATACCAACCCATTGAAAAATGTCAAGTAAACTTTCCATGAAGTACTATCTGTGGATCCATACATCATTCTTCTGTAATCAAAACTTGAAGACAATATTTCTTTTACACGGTGGGAATATTTAGTCCCTATAAGTTGAAGTTTCTAATCAAGCAAATTTTGCTATAATTCATAGTTTTCAGATATTCTATGACATTTATAGCATGTATGTTATAATGAGTGAATAAACTAACTAAAAATAGGAGGATTTACATATGAAGCAAATCGAACGCAA
>JAEZKD010000208.1 GCA_023415655.1 Bacillota bacterium
AATTACAACAACGCAAGAATTATCAAGGGAAGAACTATGTAATTCTGGGTTGAGTGTCTTCCTCCATACAGGTGGAATAGAAACCGAATTAACAACTGATGCGTTTGTCGATCTTGGCTTTAAGAAAAATACAGGTGCATTGTTGGGTGGAGTGACTCAAATTCGATTGCAAGGTAGTAAGACGGCTTTTGTTATCATCGTTAAGGAAACAGGGAGAAATTATGTCAAGTGAGCTTATAAAGATTGGGAAAAAACGAAAATCAGAAGATCATCGGGGACTTTCTCTGATTGAGGTGATTGTCACAATTTTGATTGCAGCATTTGCGATTCTTGGAATCACAATGCTGATGTCAGTTGGTACCAACACCTACCGCCTAACCAATGTAGAAACTCAATTGCAAAAAGAGTCTCAAATTGCAATCAATCAAATGGATGATATCTTAATCAAAGCGAGTTATTATCAATACTTTGAGGACATGAAAGTAAATGAAAGCATGGCACCAACCTTAGTCTGCTTGGGTTCCGAAGCAAATGGGAGTGTCACGGAAGAATATTATTATGCGATTGTATTTGATAAAAGCAATCAAAAATTATACTTTACCAAAGAAGAAAAGATAAGGGTTGCTTCTGTTGACAACTGGGCAGAGAGGATGGCAAAAGAACAGATTGAGAGTGCTACCCCCTCCTTATTAGCGAATTACGTCTCCTCATTGGAAGTGGAGCCAAAATCATCCGCTATTAACCTAGAGGGAATTGTTCATATCACCTTAAATCTGGAACTGAGTGGGAAGAATTTCGCCACCTTTTCCACCATTAGTTTTCGGAATCAATAAGGAGGAGATCGCATGAGAGGAAAACGAAATCGACTGATCGTGATAGTTCTGTTATCGCTTTTAGTGGTTACTGCCATTGCTATGATTGCGATTCAGGGGATTGGTACTAATGCAGCAGCTACGAATGGTGAGAATAAAATAGAGATACCAGTATCCAATACTAATTATGAGGTGGGAACGGAGCAGAATCCTTTTGTGTTACTCGAGATTGTGCCTTATGAAGGGTATGCTGAGATTGGGTATCTGATTGCTGGGGAAGAGCCCGTGAATATGGAGGTGTTAAGTTGGTCTTCGTATGCTGGGAATATTGCAGCTACAAATGCCTTTGATACAAGTGCGTCTCAATATATTACTACCTTTGAACCCTCAGAAGCAATGCTAAAAGCAAAGGAATATAAAACCGAAAAGGTTACTCAGTATGGATATTTTGAAAAAGTGTATGATAAATCTGGAAATTATAATCAAGTCATCATAAATCAGAGTGGTGGAACGATACTAGATGCAACCTATGAGCTTTCGGTTCCTGCTAATACAGGTAATTATCGATGGATTGGGTTAGATTACAATCCTGGGAAAGTAACAGACCATAATGCAGATAAAGTGTATACGTCCTTAGTACGTACGCAATATGCAGGGAATAAGGTCGATTATACAAGCAAGCATATTTTCTTAAAACAGTGCCTCGGATTGAGTGATTATGAAATCAAAGACTATCACATCAAGGTAATTACAGCCACAGCAAGTCAAGTAAATAATAATCTTGCATTGATTGATCGTGCGAATTTGATTTATATTACGGATAAGAGTCATAATGGGGAACCCTTTCTATGGTTTTGGCAAGACGAACGATTTAAAAGGACAGATAAATTTAAGTATAATGAAACTCTAGGAAAGATAGAGGTTCGTTTTACTAGCGCTGGTCGTGATTTGAGTTGGGAAGCAGTAGTAAAAATACTACGTAAAAAATCTGGTTGTGGATTAGATAAGGATACTACCATTGCACCATTGATCTATGATGTGAATTCCTTAACTTCTTCCATGAAACTTCAGAACATAACCATAAAGAAAACGACGTCGGATGGGAAAACCGTCACAATCAATACACAAGGTAGTGATAACAATGTATATAAGCTTGGTTTGATGATTCGACAGATGGATACAGCAGATATCTTTAAGTACTATATTGATACTGGATGGATTCAAACCAAAACCACGGATGGAAAAACAACAGGTAGCTTTGTTTCTATGAATGGAACATTAGCAGCCACTTATTGGGCACCAGAGACTTTAGTTCCATATCACTTGGTGAAATATCATGAGAATTCGAATGTGATGAGACAAGACTTAATCGCTGCAGGTTATCCTCGTTACAATGATTTTAGCAATAATACCTTTGCAGAGGATAGTATGTATATGTTCAATGCAGATAACAGTCTTTCGATGACCTTTGAGCCTAAAAGTATTGCTTATACCGAACAAACTAAGGATGCCTTTGCTTATTTTGGAATAACGAAGGAACAAGGAATTCAATTATCTCCTGCTGAAGTAATTAAGTATCTGTTAAATTATGCCAGATTGGGTTCTGACCTACCTTCACTCACCATCCTGGAAATTCAACCCTTTGATCAATATAAGATCGATTGGAATGACTTTATCAGACGTATCTATCCAGGGTTTCATGGAACTTTAACCGTGAAGACAATGACTAGTAAGGAATTTAATTGTCACATTGAGGATTTAAATGGAACCTATGATCTGATCTATCTTGGAGTAAAAAAAGGAACGATTACAGAAAATCAAGAACTGGATTTGTCAGATAGTAGTTATACCTATTCTCATGTTGGAACACAAGTAAAGGTTAAGAATGATAATCGATTTATGGCAGAATGGATTCCAGGGAATGGAAGTGGTAACATTAATTTTAATACCCGATATTCAGGAAATGATATTACTGCCTTAAAAATGGAACAATTAAAGGAATATGTAAAAGCTGGATATCCATTGATGCTAGGAGAAGGGGTGTTTGCTAGTGATCCTAGCACAATTAGCTCAACGATTGATCCTTCCTCGTATGTCTATGAATTACTAACTTTTTTAAAATCAAATTATGCAGAAAGACAGGTATATGAAAAGAAAATCAACCAAACGGAAGAAGAGAAAGCAAGACTTAGAACATTCATCCGTAATAGCTTTTGTAATGTTACCTTCGAACAATTGCCACGAACCTATGAATACGGCAAAGACAATAGCTATATCAATGCAGAAGATGATAAGAATCGTAATTTAGATCTGATTTTTCAAATCGACGATAAGGCAATCGATAAGAAATATAAGATTTCTATTTATTTGGATGTGAATGCGGATGGTATCTTTTGTAAAGAGCAGGGGCTAAAGAATGAAATGATGGTCATTGAGAATGTGATTGATCTTACTACAGGGAAGAGTGTAAAGACCAATTCCTTAGTACCTGGGAAGCGTTATCGGTTGATCAAAGAGATTACTTATTCTGGAGTAATTCCATGGAAGATTGTCATTGAACAGGTGGATAACTCGAGTCAATTCACTGGTGTAAGAGTGGTTCAAACAGGAATATCAGCAATTAAGAAAACGGATGGAAAAATTAAATTAAATGTATTGCAGATTGCTAGCAATAAAGTGGGTGACAACAAGCCGAGTGTATATCTTCCAACTTCGGAGGAGATAAGAAGTAGTGGGGTTAGTTCAAAAGACGATAAGAATACAGTAAAGACAAAATTTAAAGGAATCGTAAAAGACGAAAGTGGTGCCAAGCTTTCAACCAATCTAACCGATGTCACTGCACTCTTTTATTATTACACAAGAAATTTAAAGGATTATGAAATAACCTTTGATCGGTTAACCGTATCGGAATACGTAACTAAGTTTAATGCAAAACAGATTAAGCTAGAGGATTATAACATGATAATCATCGGATTTGCAGATTGTTGCACCGATATTACGAATGAAGCAGCTAGAAATGCGATTTATGACTTTATCATGAGTGGCAAATCTGTTTTATTCACACATGATACCACAATGTATATGTATGGCACAAAGCATTATATGACAAGTAAATTTCGTGATTTGTTAGGGATGGACCGTTTCGGAACAAAGCTAGTTAATCAAAAGACGATTGAAGATTTGTTAGAGCTTGGAAAAGATATTATGTATCAGCCTGGTAGACTTCAATCGGAAAAGAAATCGGAACCCAAGATGAGCTATGGATTTTCGAACCATACATTACGCAGATTTGCTTCCGATCGTTCGGTTGTTAATTTTGATAATTTAAAAACAACGAAAGTTACCAATGTCAATCAAGGACAGATTACTCAATATCCATACTTAATTAACAATCAATTAATCGTTGCACAAACACATGCGCAATATTATCAATTGGATATGAACAATCCAAACATTGTTGTATGGTATAGCCTAGAGGATGATCGTAGCAATCAACAATATTTTGAGAAGAATGATGGTCAGAATGGTTATTATATCTATAGTAATGGCAATATTACATATTCAGGCGCAGGACATATTGGTGAGTACAATCAATTCAACATGCAGGACGAGGAGATCAAGCTTTTTGTGAATACCATCATAGCTGCATATCGTGTCGTACCAGAAGCATCTGATGTTGAGATTATGAATGGTGATAAAACAACCGATGAGAATGAAAAGAATTATTTATTGATCAATTACGATATGAGTAATGACCAATTGGCGGTTGGGTATGATATTAATACGGAAAGACAAACCAAGCGGATATACTATCAACTTAAGGACAATTCTACAGTGAACTCCTCCCTAAGTCGCCTAGTTGAATACTTTGCTGTAGATGAGTTAGGGAATTTAAGTCCGATATCTTTAGTTACGAAACTTAGCTTTGATGATTCAGAGGTTGAGAACACAGACATTCTATTAACAACGCAATATTATATTGATGTGCCGCTGACCCCTTTAGGTACTTTAAGTTGTTATGATATTGCAATCAGAGTTACAGAAACCTATATGGGAGCAGAAAAAGAGATCGAATTGACGAAACTAAAGTATGTTCAATTGTTACGTCGTGGATTGTTTTCTCTTGATTAAAGGTTAAGCAGCTAACCTAAGAACATAGTTGTTTTATGATAAAACAATCGGTCACAACTTAAAATACACCATATGTTTCCTACAAGATGGAATCATATGGTGTAATCTAAGTAATAAGCTAACATCTAAAAGCAGCAGTTTTTATGGTGCCTGGAAGCCAAAATAATCTAAAATCCCAATATAGATACCATAGGCAAAGGACCATTGCTCATTCTGTAATAATAAATTATCCTCATAATTCGTAATGTATGCTAATTCGACTAGAATGGCTGGCATCTCGGTTCTACGAAGTACATATAAGGATGGATTGGCACGTACACCATTGTAGCGCGTACCAACGATTTCTACAACGGAATTCAAAACAGATTCTGCGAGGTTGGCGGCTTCGGTGTAAAGAGCATATACATATACTTCCGAACCATTATAGGAAGGATTCGAGCTTGCATTGCAATGGATGCTAATAAAATAATCTGCTGGCCATTCATTGGCAGCCTCGACACGTGCACGAAGACTTGTCGCATTCGAGGTTCCAAGTACTTCAGTTACAGTCTGTCTTGAGGTTCGTGCTTCAAATCGGCCATCATCGTTTAAGAGATTGCGAAGATAAAGCCCAACATAAAAGGTAACATCTTGTTCATTTATGCCAAAACCAATGGCTCCGCCGTTGATACCACCTGGGTTGTGGCCCTGATCAATAAAAATTTTGATTGCCATAGATACTCACATATGTGTTTTGGTATATTGTATGCGAAGCAAGTGGCAATCGTGAACCAAAATTTCAATTCGACAAAAGATAGGATAAAATTCTCTCTGCAATTCGGTCTGCGGCATCTTGATGCGAAGGCAAGCCAGGATGGTAGCGAGAACCCATCGTTTCTTCTGTGATTGGAGGAAGTAAGAGAAAATCAATCTTATGTTCCTGTGTTTCTTCCTGATAACATGCAATTGCATGTTCAATGTAGGGTTGCATCAAATC
>JAEZKD010000253.1 GCA_023415655.1 Bacillota bacterium
CGGAAACGTGTATTTAGAATTTCATCCTTGGTAATCTCACCTCGTTCAAAGGCTGCCCATAAAGAGTGGTTGATGGTATGATAATGTTCCTTTAATTGCTCAGTGAGCGTTATATCCAAGCTCTGAAATAATTTCGCCAAGGCTTCATGTTCCGAAGCTTTAAAATCGAGCAAGGTATCATCTGCATCAAATAATAAATACTGATATGTAGGGTTCATAAGTAATCCTTTCTATCTAAAGTAATGTTATGTTCATTTCATATCTTCATCATGTCAATTTACAATCGAAGTAGCTTTATCATAACATAATGTAGCAAAATATGAAATATGTAAGATAAGAAGCTGTGTTTAAGTAAACGAGGGAAATGATATATGATAAGAAAAAGAATATTTAAAAGAGGGGAGAACTGAATTAATCAAAAAAGAAGAGAGTATGCATCTAATGTGGATTCTCTAATAACTAAAAAAGCATGTGCGAGCACATGCTTTTTTAGTTATTGGGTATATAATTAGGAGAAATTATTTACCAAAGTATCTATTTAATAAACCTTCGAATGCTTTACCGTGTCTAGCTTCGTCACGAGCCATTTCGTGTACTGTGTCATGAATAGCGTCAAGGTTAGCAGCTTTTGCACGTTTTGCAAGATCGAATTTACCAGCAGTTGCACCGTTTTCTGCAGCTACTCTCAATTCAAGGTTTTTCTTTGTGCTGTTTGTTACAACTTCACCAAGTAATTCAGCGAATCTGGATGCATGGTCAGCTTCTTCGTAAGCAGCCTTTTCATAGTATAAACCGATTTCTGGATAACCTTCACGGTGAGCAACTCTAGCCATAGCAAGGTACATACCAACTTCTGTACATTCTCCTGTAAAGTTGTCTCTTAAGTCTTTCATGATGTCTTCGCTAACGCCCTGTGCTACACCAAGAACGTGCTCAGCAGCCCAAGTCATTTCACCAGTCTGCTCCTGGAATTTTTCAGCGCCTGCATTACATACTGGACAGACATCTGGAGCGTCGTTTCCTTCATAAACATAACCACATACTGAACATACATATTTCTTCATAATAATATTCTCCTTGTTTTAGTTTAATGTAAATGTGCAATCATTCATTGCTTCCTATGTTTCATGATTACTGTCGATATCAATATCAGTAACAGTAATCATTACTGATATTGATATGATATTATACTTTTGTGTTTTTGTCAATAACTATTTTGTTGTTATTATTTGTCTTTTTAGTTAGTGTTTTGTCTTACAATCAGAGCAAACTCCAGAAAAGTACACAGAATGCTTTTGGATGGTACCAGGGAAATTTGCTTGTGCAAGAGTATTGATATGATCTATATTAGGAAGGTCGAGATCTAAGATGCGTTTGCAGTCTTTGCATATAAAATGGTAGTGTGGAGTACAAATAGCATCGAAATGGTCATACCCGTCACCACATTCAACCTTCATTGCTTCTCCTTGTTCTACTAAAAGATTAAGGTTACGATAAACAGTTCCAAGACTAATGTTTGGATATTCCTGACGGACATGTGTATATACCGTATCTGCTGTAGGGTGCTCATTGGTCTTAGAAAGATAATCCTTGATGGATTCCCTTTGACGACTGTATTTGAGTACTGACATAAAATCTCCTTTCTAATATATTAATAATAGTAATGATTATTATATAGAATCCAATGAAAATTGTCAATGATAATTAATAAAATAATCTATTCATAAATAATAATCAAAAATTCAGGTTTTGAGCATAAAAAGAAGACTGACACATCATTTCTTTCAATAGCTAATAAGAAGACATATTTGCGAAATTAGGTGGGAGCAAATATGGTATCTTATTAGTTATAACTCGAAACGATGCGACAGCCTAAAGAGTTTGCTACGGTAAAAGGTTGTATGTACAACTAACCGCAGGCGGAGAGCTTTGCAAGCATAACTCATGATTCATTCACTTGTATCATAAGAAGTATTAACATAATACTAGTTCAACCTCTTTCGTAAGAACATCAGTATAACTGAAGGACATAGTCTTCACAGAATCAGAGACACTATGATCCAGTTCAATTAAGAAGACACAAGGGTAGGTCTGAGATATAACCCCTTCTGCAATATCAACCTTATTTCGTCCTTTGTTTGCCTTAATTTTAACTTTTCTTCCTACGTTTCTTAATACTTCATTTCTAACTTTACACATGTTTTCCGGTTGCTTCATTTTTCTACTCCTATCTGCAGTACTCTACGTCCAAATAACTGACATGTTACATGCTCGTTTTATTAGTTACAACAGGTAGCTTCAAAAACCCCAAAAACTAGTCTTTTTCCATATACAATATACCATATTTAGTAATAAAAGTCAAAATAGCTAGACTCAAAATGAATAAAAGCTAAGATTTGGCAAAAAATATCATCCAAAATATAGTGGTTAAAATTGGTAATATTAACAAGTAAAGTTATATTATGTAGGTAATTAGTCATAAGAAGAAAAGTAATTATGCACAAAAATTAGTAGAGAGTAAACTTAAATACTATAAAATACCATAAACTTTTAAAAATCAAACCTTTCATACTAGATATTGAATCTAATGAACTTCACGATACACTATATTGAGATAATTCTTGGAGAAAATAAAATACAAGGTAGCTGCTACATGCGGTAACATCTACCTTGTATACAAAATGTTTCGTAAAGAAATGGATCAAACAAGAACAGATTAAGCTGTATTCCATTCTTATTATTTAAAATAAACTGGTTTATCCATATATTCTAATTTAACAACTACATATGGATATGTAATATTTTGAGTTACGGGCTCATCCTTACCTGGTCCAACAAGATTGGTTTTGATGTAGATTGCATTTTCAGTAAGAAATAGTTCATTCACTGAGATGCTATAGCCACCACTCTTTTGACCACCATAGCCCTGTACGATAAATAGGTAGTCTTCATTACTATAGGTAAACTTACATGGATTCTCTTTTTTCTGTTCAATGTAGTTCATCAGTTTTTCTGGTAAATCAGCATCCTCAACCACAGTAAATTCCAAATCCTTTAGTTTTTTAACTTCTCCGTCTCCTTTTTGACAAGCTGATAGTGCAAAACAGAGAACTAAAAGAAAGGTAACAAAGTAAAATTTACGATACCAAGGTTTCATACTAGTAAATCTCCAAAAAGTCTCTTAACCTATCTTATGAAGCTATGTACCGTAGTATAACTAATTAATTGATACTTCTCTTAACATAAGTTGTGTGCAATAGCTTATGAGCCTTATGGCTACCAGGTGTTCCAAGAAACTCCTTATACAACTGTTGTATTGCTTCATTTTCATGAGATTTACGTACCTGATTAGCAGCATCGGAATCATAAAGAACCTTTGCACGTAAAGCACGTATATCATTAAAGTTACGAACAGATGCAGGTACATGAGGCTGACCACCACCATTGACACAACCACCAGGACAACCCATAATCTCAATAAAGTGATAGGAAGCTTCTCCAGATTTCACCTTATTTAATAGGTCTCTAGCATTTGCAAGACCAGAGGCAACAGCAACTTTAACTTCCATGCCTGCTACATTATAGGTTGCTTCCTTGATTCCTTCTATTCCACGTACTTCGGTAAAATCAATAGGAGATTCATTATTCTCACCAGTTAATTTCCATACAGCTGTACGTAATGCAGCTTCCATAACACCACCAGTTGCACCGAAGATAACAGCAGCACCAGTAGAAAGTCCAAGAGGATCATCAAATTTCTCATCTGGTAAGGACAAGAAGTTAATACCAAGACGATCGATTAATTGCCCAAGTTCACGAACTGTTAAGGAATAATCAACGTCTGGAACTCCAGCAGCATCTTGATCTTCACGTCCTAATTCGAATTTCTTTGCTGTACATGGCATAATACTTACGCTTACCATATTCTTAGGATCAATACCTAATTTTTCAGCATAGTAGGTCTTACCAATAGCACCAAACATCTGCTGAGGTGATTTACAGGAGCTCAAATTCTCAGTCATCTCTGGGAAATAATGCTCACAGTACTTGATCCAACCAGGAGAACAGGAAGTGATCATTGGAAGTACTCCATTATTATTTACACGTTCTAAGAATTCATTTGCTTCTTCCATGATAGTAAGATCGGCACTGAAGTTAGTATCAAATACTTTGTCAAAGCCAATTCTTCTAAGAGCAGCAACCATTTTACCTTCTACATTCGTTCCAATTGGAAGACCAAAGGCTTCACCTAGACCAGCACGTACTGCAGGAGCAGTCTGTACAAATACGAATTTGTTTGGATCTGCAATTGCTTCTAGAACTTCTGTAGTTGAGTCTTTTTCGTAAAGTGCACCAGTAGGACAGACAGCGATACACTGGCCACAGGAAACACAACTAGTTTCAGCTAGATCCATATCGAATGCACAGCCAATGTTTGTTGCAAAACCACGCTCGTTTGGACCAATAACTCCAATACCTTGAGTAACAGCGCAAGCAGCAACACAACGTCTACATAGGATACACTTGTTATTATCACGTACCATATGTGCAGCGGATGTATCTAGTGCAAAATCTTTACGTTCTCCTGCGAATCGATTTTCATCATCAATTCCAAGATCCTTACAAAGCTTTTGCAGCTCACAGTCTCCACTACGTACGCAGGAAAGACATCTCTTATCATGATCAGATAAGATTAATTGTAATGTTTTCTTTCTGGATTCTAAAACTTGTGGAGTGTTTGTGAACACCTCCATACCCTCATTTACTGGGTATACGCAAGAAGCAACTAAGCTTCGAGCACCTTTTACTTCTACTACACAGATACGGCAGGCACCAATTTCGTTAATTTCCTTAAGGAAACAAAGAGTCGGAATATCAATGTGTGCTAATCTGGCAGCTTCTAAGATGGTGGAACCTGCCGGAGCAGATACAGCCATGCCGTTGATTTTTAGATTTATATTCGCCATAGTAACCTCCGTCTATTATTGTTTACTGATTGCGTTAAATTTACATTTCTCCATACAAGCACCACACTTAATACATTTATCCTGATGAATAATATGTGTTTCACGTACGACACCCTCAATTGCATGAGCAGGACATACTCTTGCACATAAGGTACAGCCCTTACATTTATCAGCACTAATGGTATAGGAGAGAAGTGCTTTACATACGCCAGCTGGACACTTCTTGTCAACAACATGGGCAACGTACTCATCTCTAAAGTATTTCAGTGTAGATAATACTGGATTTGGAGCTGTCTGACCGAGGCCACATAAGGAGTTATTCTTGATGTAGTAACATAATTCCTCCATCTTATCAATATCCTCTAAGGTACCTTGACCTTTTGTGATCTTTTCAAGAAGCTCATATAAACGTTTGGTACCAATACGACATGGAGTACATTTACCGCAGGATTCATCTACCGTAAATTCAAGGAAGAATTTCGCGATATCAACCATACAGTTATCTTCATCCATAACGATAAGACCACCAGAGCCCATCATAGAACCGATAGCGATTAAGTTATCATAATCAATTGGAATATCGAAGTGCTCGATTGGGATACATCCACCAGATGGTCCACCAGTTTGAGCAGCTTTGAATTTCTTTCCGTTTGGAATTCCACCACCGATTTCTTCAACGATTTCACGTAGCGTTGTACCCATTGGAATTTCTACAAGACCTGTATTCTTAATCTTTCCACCAAGAGCAAATACCTTCGTACCCTTACTCTTTTCGGTACCCATGGAAGCAAACCATTCAGCACCATTTAAAATAATTGGTGGAATATTTGCATATGTTTCAACGTTATTTAAAATCGTTGGTTTCTGGTAAAGACCTTTTTGAGCAGGGAATGGAGGACGTGGACGTGGTTCACCACGATTTCCTTCGATTGAAGTCATCAAAGCGGTTTCCTCACCACATACAAAGGCACCTGCACCAAGTCTTAAGCCAATATCAAAGTTAAAGCCAGTATTAAAGATATTCTCACCAAGTAAGCCATACGCACGAGCCTGCTCAATTGCAATTTCAAGACGTTGTACTGCAATTGGGTATTCTGCACGTACATAGATATAGCCTTGGCTAGCACCAATGGCATAACCTGCAATCGCCATTGCTTCTAATATAACATGTGGGTCGCCTTCGAGTACGGAACGGTCCATAAAAGCACCTGGATCACCTTCGTCGGCGTTACAACAGACATATTTTTGATCTGCATCGTTTTGTTTTGCTAGTTTCCACTTTAATCCTGTTGGGAAGCCACCGCCGCCACGACCACGAAGACCACTATCTAATAAGGTTTGAATGACATCGTCAGGAGTCATCTCAGTAAGTACTTTACCAAGAGCTTCATAACCACGTGTTCCTATGTATTCATCAATTACTTCAGGGTTGATAACACCACAGTTTCTAAGAGCAATTCTGTGCTGTTTTTTATAAAAGTCAGTTTCACTTAAGGACTTAATTCCTTCTTCTGTTATTGTTTCATTATAAAGCAGACGCTTTACGATACGTCCCTTTAATAAATGTTCATGAACAATTTCAGGGATATCATTGACATTGACCATGGAATAGAAAGTACCTTCAGGGTAAATTAACATAATTGGGCCCAAAGCACAAAGTCCATGACAACCTGTTTGTACTACCGAAACTTCATCTTTTAAGCCGGCCTTCTCGATTTCAGTCTGTAAAGTTGTAAGAATTTCAAGACTTCCTGAGGAAGTACATCCTGTTCCTCCACAAACTAAGACGTGTGAACGATACATATTATATCCTCCTCGTTATTTAATATAGTTTTGAATTGTATATTCCGTAACTACTTGACCACGTACTAGGTGGCGTTCAACAACTTCTAAAGCTTTTTCTGGAGTCATTTTGACATAGGTAACCTTCTCCTTATCAGCTTCCATAACCTCTACAATTGGCTCATACTGACATAAACCAATGCAACCAGTTTGGGAAACGATCACATTGTCAAGACCCTTCTTTTGAACTGCATCTGAGAGTGTAGTAAGTACCGGTCTAGCGCCACTTGCTATACCACAAGTTGCCATACCTACAATGACACGTACTCCAGCACCTGACTCATTACGTAAGTTAATCTGGCCTTGTACCTTCTCTCTGATTGCTTTTAATTCTTCAAGAGATTTCATGTTCCATCCTCCTTCACATTATAGGATAATTCCATTATCAACTTCTTGCTTGTTCTCGCTTAAGTATTCCTTGATATAATTTGAGACTTCTGGGACATGAAAGGGTACATCCCCAAGTATGTTTCGTAGTTCTCTAGTATCAAGGGTAAAGCTTTTCTCGTCTAAGGTATAAGTATATAAGAAATCAATGTCTGAATTCATTGTAATTAACGTATGTATAGTACTAGTCATGTCACCAAGTGGCATTCGGTCAATGTGAGATAGAACAAAGTCAGCATTGACTTTCGTCCCCACGCCTAGAGTTGATGTGATACTTAGATTACCACCAGTGGCTGTGGCAGCACACTGAAAAAAAGGAATACCAAGACCTACTTTTCTAGTTGTCCTTGTTGTAAAGAAAGGATCGGTAACACAATTTATTTGCTCTTGTGTCATTCCACAACCATCATCCTCAATTAAGATATGTAAGATATTCTTTTGGGTATCAGCAGTCACGATAATCTGAATTAATTTAGCATTGGCTCGTATGGAATTCTGAGCAATATCTAATATATTCAATGAAAGTTCTGGCATCATAGTGATTTCCTCGTTTATTCTTATCAAATAAGACGATTGGTCGGGTTATCGTTAGTCAGTATATTTTGCGAGTATACCATCAATGTCATCTACACCTAAACGTCCGTATACATCTTCGTTCACAGTTAATACAGGTGCAAGACCACAGGCTCCAATACAACGACATGCTTCTAGTGAGTATTTACCATCTGGTGTACATTCACCACTGTCAATACCTAACTTTTCTTGTAACTTTGCAAAAATATCACCAGAACCCTTTACATAACAAGCAGTTCCAAGACAGACGGATATTTTGTATTTTCCCTTTGGAAAAAGTGAGAACTGTGAATAGAAAGTAACAACTCCGTAAATTTTTTCCAATGGAATATTTAATTTGTTTGAAATCATTGTTTGTACTTCAATTGGAAGATAACCATAGATTTCCTGTGCCTTTTGCAATATTGGCATTAAGGCACCCTTGTCATTGGATAGTTCATCGATGATGTTCATAAGTGCTGCCTCTTGCTCTTTTGTTCCAGCAAAAGGGACGGTCGATTTCTGAGAAACCATTCTAAAACCTCCTTGATAGTTTTTTAACAATCTTTCGGCTGTCATGTTGTCGAAAAACAATAGTATTATAGCATGAATTCCGTAAAAAATCCATAATGATATAAATTTAACAAACAATTATAATTGATAGGAATTAGTGCAATAATAATAGGATGAGATTACTGACATTACCTATGATAAGTATAATATAACTGATAAAAGAATGCAAGATTGTTGTAAATTTCACAATTCATAAAATATATGAGTTAAAATTTTAACATGAATAAATAAAAATATTCTTAAGAGTTATTGAAAACCACTATTGGTAATGTTATACTGAAAAATATAAAACATTTGTGAAAAATTATACAATATACATAAAAAGGGATAAAACGCTATATGACCTATGAAAATAGTATTAACAGAGTAAATTTAAAGGAGGCTTTGTATGACCGTTGGTGACATAAGAGATATTTTGGGTGCAAGAGTAATTTGTGGAGAACAGTTTATGGGCCGAGAAGTAAGAACAGGCTGCGGCTCCGATATGATGAGTGATGTACTTGCATTTGTAAAGGAGCAGTGTGCACTTCTGACTGGACTCTGTAATCTCCAAGTAATTCGTACTGGGGAGATGATGGATGTTGTCTGTATTATTTTTGTACGTGGAAAGCAACCAGATGAAGCTATGATAGAACTTGCGAATGAAAGAGAAATACCATTATTATGTACAGGACACCGTATGTTTTCTGCATGTGGTATGTTATATGAAAAAGGGTTACGTGGAGGTGCGGCATATTGAGTGAAACAATGAGGTTAACCTACCAAATTTCAGGGGATGACTTTACCCGTGCAGGCGAAGCTTCGAGTGATGTAAAAAAGAAGCTAAAGCAAATGGGGGTAAATCCAGAAGCGGTTAGAAAGGTTGCCATTGCGATGTATGAGGGAGAGATCAATATGGTAATCCATGCAAATGGTGGAGAAATTGATGTAATTTTTACTCCTGTAGAGATTGTAATGATATTAAAGGATCATGGACCAGGGATTCCAGATGTGAATCTTGCAATGCAAGCTGGGTATTCCACAGCTCCTGATAAAGTACGTTCTCTTGGTTTTGGTGCTGGCATGGGATTGCCTAATATGAAAAAGTACTCGGATGAGATGACGATAGATACAAGAGTCAATGAAGGAACTACGGTTACAATGACAGTAAAACTATAGTTGCTGAAAGGAGTAGCATTATGGAGAAGTTTTTTACTGCTGTTCGTCTGCAGGAAGAACTTTGTGTCGGGTGTATCAATTGTATCAAACGATGCCCTACCGAAGCAATACGAGTTCGTAATGGCAAGGCTGTAATTACGAAGGAGTTTTGTATCGATTGTGGAGAGTGTATTCGTATCTGTAAGCATCATGCGAAAAAGGCAGTATATGATAGCATGGATTTGATGGATAAATACGAATATACAATAGCTCTTCCAGCTCCTAGTCTATACGCACAGATGAATAACTTAGAGGATGTCAATATTGTATTACATGGATTGAAGAGAATGGGCTTTGATGATGTATATGAGGTGAGTTCAGCGGCAGAGCTAATCTCTTCCTATTCACGTTCATATATTGAACGACATACAGATAAATGGCCGCTCATCAGCACAGCCTGTCCATCGGTAACGCGCTTAATTAGGGTTCGATTTCCTAATCTCATTGAGCATTTACTACCAATCAAACCTCCCGTTGAGGTTGCTGCTATGGTAGCAAGGAAACTTGCTATGCAAAAGACAGGTCTGCCATCTGATCAAATAGGTATATTCTTTATATCACCCTGTCCAGCCAAGGTAACTGCAGTAAAATATCCACTTGGCTATGAAACAAGTGATGTAGATGCAGTACTTGCGATTAAGGATGTTTATCCTATGTTGATAAAGTGCATGAAAGAAGTTTCTAGCTTGGACGAAGAATTAGAGGATCTTGCGATCAGTGGGAAAATCGGAATAAGCTGGGGTAGTAGTGGTGGAGAAGCAGGAGGTTTATTAACGGATAGTTATCTCGCTGCGGATGGAATTGAAAATATTATTCGAGTTTTAGAAGACATGGAGGATCAAAAATTCACAAATCTAGAGTTTATAGAGCTGAATGCATGCAATGGTGGATGTGTTGGTGGCATTTTAACGGTTGAGAATCCTTATGTAGCTAAGGTTAAGTTGAAACGATTACGTAAGTATATGCCAGTAGCAAGAAATCATATGGTGATAAGTGAAGAAGACCTCTTATGGAATCAAGAGGTTGAGTATGAGCCAGTATTTACTCTTGGAGATAGTTTGACGGAGAGTATTAACCTACTATCTCAAGTAGACCGACTAACGCACAGATTTCCAGGGCTTGACTGTGGTTCCTGTGGGGCACCAAATTGTAAAGCCCTTGCTGAAGATATTGTACGTAAGGTTGCAAAGGAAACGGATTGCATCCATATCTTCCGTGAGAAGATGAGTAAATTATCGGTTGATCTTTCAAAAGAGTATTAGAAATAAGAGGAGAATAAAATGACAGTAGAGCAACTAATGGAAACAAAGGAATTTTCCATCATTAACCGTGGAGCTGATACCTTAAAAACAATCAGTAAGCCATTTTGTTGTGATTTATTAAGTATTGCTATGAGTCGTCTTCCAGCACAGGGAGTATGGATTACTGTTATGGGGAATATCAATACACTTGCTGTAGCAACCTTAACTGAAGCAGCCTGTATTATCCTAGCGGAAGGGGTACACTTGGATGAGCCGGCACAGGAGAAAGCGAAGAAGGAAGGAATTACTGTATTAGCTACCGAGTTGCCTATTTTTGATGCGGCAGTCTTGGTGAATCAATTGCTGCTTGCTTAGTCTTAGCTATGATTTACACTTACATTCCTGCCTTTCTCCCTGTGGAGATGATGATATGACACCGGCTAATATCATAGGAATGGCAAAATTAAAAGAACTGGATGTAATTGCAATTACTGATCATAATACCTGCCAAAATTGTGGACCTGCAATGCAGTTAGGAGAGGAGTATGGGGTGCTTGTATTACCAGGGATGGAGTTGACGACAGAGGAAGAGGTTCATGTTGTTTGCTTATTTTCAGAACTTAACAATGCATTAGCTTTTGATGAATATGTATATCAAAAGCTAATAAAGGTTCGAAACAACGAGGATATCTTTGGGAAGCAGTTGGTCGTAGATGCTAAGGAAAGAATCCTACGCCATGAGTGGTACTTGCTCATTAATGCCACGAGTATCTCATTTTCTCAGGTATATGAATTAACCGCACGTTTTCATGGGATTATGATCCCTGCACATATTGATAAGAGCTCGAATAGTTTATTATCGAATCTTGGATTTGTTCCACCAGACAGTCAGTTTGAGTGTGTGGAAATCAAGGATGAGTCAAAGGTTACTGGGCTCTTACGGAGCAATCCTTATTTACAAGGTTGTAAAGTAATAACCAATTCGGATGCACATACGTTAATGGATATTAATGAACCAATTCATTGCCTACATGCAGTAGAAAAAACGAGGGCTAGTGTGCTACAAGCATTAGCTAGAACATGTACATAACTACTTTCTTTTATGAATGCTTTGTAAATATAAGAAAAAGCTGTTATATTATTCCTTCTTCGTGCCGATACATAGAATAAGTAACTAAAAACTTGTAAACAGGATTGTTATTAGCCAAGGAGGGTGAAAAATGAACGTAACTGGAGTAAATCAATATAGTAATTATCAAACAACGAATACAGTCAAAACAGCATCGAAAGAAACAGCAGCACAAAGCAATGATACACAAAAGCCAACACAGGCAGCTACCTATTCAAAAAGTGAAGCAAAGGTAACTGGGAAAAAAGATACGGCTTTAATTGAACGTTTAAAGGCAGAAGCGGAAGAAAAGACGGCTCAATTGAGATCTTTAGTCGAAAAGATGATGAAGAAACAAGGGTTGGCTTTTACCAATGCAACGGATATGTATGCCTTACTTAGAGAAGGTAAACTAACGGTAGATGCAGAGACTGCGAATCAAGCAGCAAAAGACATCTCAGAGGACGGATATTGGGGTGTAGAGCAAACCTCAGAACGTTTAGTTTCTTTTGCAAAAGCATTAGCAGGGAATGATCCTAAGAAGGCAGATGAGATGATTGCTGCAGTAGAAAAGGGCTTCAAGTTGGCTACGAAGGCTTGGGGGGATGAGCTTCCAGAAATCTGTAAGCAGACATTGGAAGTTACAAAACAAAAATTAACGGATTGGAAGAATACATTAAGTTCTGAAAAGTAGAAAAGAGCAATACAAACAAGATGAGCCAGCAAGCTGTCTCACTTGTCATGAATTACTAAGGGTAGTTTCACAATCAAAAATTGTGAAACTACCCTTAATTGCTGTTTGTAACTTATTTTGTGACTACATTTTTTTATGAAAAGCGAGGCTCTAATTCCTTTACGATTAACAGATGATCACCAGGATGAATGAGATCACTTTCTAAATTATTGATTTCCATAATTGCTTCCACTGTCGTACGGTAGCGTTTAGCGATTTTCCAAAGAGAATCCCCAGGCTTTACAACATAGCCCACCAGCCCTGGTAATTCTTGAAGCTTTTCAAAATCTACTGGCTCCTCTTTAAAATCAACGATAAAGGACTCTGTTAGTTTATCGAATACAATAACGTTAAGAACAACATTGGCTTTAACTTCAACTTCCTGAGTATCTAGCATCATGACATTGATAGACTCAATCATAGCTTTTACATCATAAATACTATTAGGTTTTAAATCCTTGATTTCAATTACCTGTGTAAATGGTACGAGAGAACGGATCGCTTGTAGTGGTTGTTTATCGTCAGCAGATATGTAGAGAATACTAACGTCAATGACACCATCTACTTGAATACCGTTGTCAACTGGAGTAATTTCGTCAATTTTAACATTTCCACTTCCGTAGCAGATTTGAAGAAGTCTTGGACTATCATCATTGATTTTTACTCTTTCCACGACTCTAGCCTTATTACTATTTCGCATTAATAGATTCTCATACTGTGCTTCCTTATAGATTGGTGTTATATTGCGAATTGGGGAGTAGAGATCCTTTAGAATTTGCATCTGAGTTTCATCGTATATTTTAATAGCAAGCTCTAAGATTGCTTCGAGGTCAATTACACGCTCTTCACCATCGGAATCAGGTCGAACGTTCAGATTCTTTCCAACAATACTCAGATTGATATTAGGAGTCATGTCTTCATTGCATCCATTACAATCGATGGTACTGCTGAAAGGAAGCTCGGTTTCGTAATATTCCATCGGGTGATTATCAGCATCTCCAATGTATAGAATAAAGACAGAAATATCCCCTTTTGCCAAAAACTTATCAGTTAACAACCGAACTTCCACATTTTTCAGTTCTACATTGTTGTATAGAATTTCAGAGATGCAATTCTTACCTGATGGAAGGACGATTTCATCGCGGAAACGATAGTTATCTTTTTTGTTTACCGCTAGATTTGTAACATCGATGTTTTTGGTCATCGATTGTACATCTGGCTCTGCATCAATAGAAACAGCACTTTCTTCATCATAGATATCTTCTACCGACACACTGAGCCGAACAAGTGCTTTTAAGCTTAATTTGCGCGAATTAATTACGCTTGCAGATAAATCTTCAATCTCATACTTTATATTTCCTGTATCTTGATTACAGGAATCATTGAGATTGATTGTTTCTTCGAATGGAATCTGTCCTTGCAGACAATGAACTGGGCGACTAGTTTCGTCGCTTAAATATAGTACCTGGAAGCATAAAAAGCCAGTGACATAAAGTTTACCATTACTGATCTTTTGATCCGTAAATTTTACTTCACCCTGAGTCTTAATTAGCTTATTAATATCTGGTTTCATATCCGGCACATTAAAATCATCATCAAAGGTTACCTGTAAGTTACTTTTACATTTTAACTTATTCATATGTATATTTTTCTTTACAAGTTCCAAGTAACTCCCTCCTTGCTAGTCTTATTCGTTTACCGTGCGTCCCACGATGTCTACAATAATATATGAGCTACAAATTTATGATATGACTATTTTTTCATCCAAGTATCTATCCTGTCCTAGATTTTTGCAAAGATAATAAAATAACTGCTTATAGAACAATTGTAATATAGACAATTGAACATAAACAGTTATGGATAAGTGCACATATTTTTTAGATGAAACTCGTATGATTGAAAAAGGTTGTGAGGTAAGTTTGCTTACCATAAGGTCCTATCTTAAAGGAGTAAAAAGCTTTTTCAGCAGCAGCTTGATCGGTAAATAAGCCAAAAACGGTTGGGCCAGAGCCACTCATTAAAGCATTCAATGCACCTTGGGAAAGCATACTGTCTTTGATTTGAGCAATTTCTGGATGCACCTTTAAGGTTACACTTTCTAAAATATTACCGAGTCGAGAGGTGATTCCTGTAACATCCCTTTGGTTGATTGCTTCAATCATTCCATCGACATCAGGATGGTTGTGATTTTCGTTTAAATTAAGATTTTCATATACATACTTGGTAGATACACTTACTGGGGGCTTTACAATCAAACAATGAAAATTAGGAGCCTTCGGTAAAGGTGTTAGAATTTCTCCAATGCCTTCAGACAAAGCAGTTCCACGAAGTAAACAATAAGGGACGTCTGCACCAATCTTAACACCTAATTTCATTAAATCTTGTATGCTTAAATAAGTCTCAAAGACTTGATTTAACCCCCATAAAGTTGCAGCAGCATCAGAACTGCCTCCTGCCATACCAGCAGCAACAGGGATCTTCTTTTCTAGAGTAATATGCAAACCCTCTGAGATACCAAAGGTTTCTTTGAACAATTTCGCAGCTACATAAACAATGTTATTTTCATTCGTAGGTAGGTAATGAAGATTTGTTTTAATAATTATGTCGGAATTCCCAGTTGGTTTTATGGTGATTTTATCGTAAAGTTTAACTGTTTGCATAATCATGCGTACATCATGATAACCATTCTCTCGCTTGCCAAGAACATCTAGTGCCAGATTGATTTTGGCATAGGCTTTCAGCGTAATACAATCCATAAGAAACTCCTTTGTATTTGAATTTTGAGATTGTTTCCGATAGATTTTTTAATTACCAGAATCAATTTATATTACATTCATTATAAAAGTCAAAGTACGCATTTGCAAGGAGAAACCTAAAACAAATCAGATAACCATTGAATTAATTTAAACTTGACGGTAACCTTTGTATCTTTTTTGGTTAGGATGGAGTTATATTCTTCTTTCGTTAGAATCGCTTCTAACTCTTCCTTTGACTCCTTTGGAACCACTTGGAAGGTGGAATCTACATAACAAAGATTTGGAAAGAGAATGCACCACCAGTTTTTCCCTTTGGCTTCCCCAAGCTTGACTCTTAATGCATCATATTCTCCTGCAGGAAGGGTGATATCACCATACACCTTAATTGGGAAGGTTGCTTTTCCAAGAGAAACTTCTACATCATAGTTAAATCCATTCTCACGTAAGATATGGATTGCCTCAGCTTTAATATCTTCCGTATGAGTATTTATCTGTTCCATCGAAGCTTCTTTTGATGAAGTTGCTTCTAAAAAGGTCTGCATATAGACAATTAGATGATTTTTTACAAGCAGTTTCACTTCTTGATCTGCAGCAGAATCACTATTGGCAATGACATGTAAACGAAGAATCTCATTTGCGATACCTTCTTGGATGGAAGGTGATTCTAATAGTATGTGAGGCCTAGATCCCATTGCGGACACTGCAATTCCAGTAAGAATATAGAGGGTACAGCAAAAAGCTAGAGCAAATGGAATTACAATATGAGAAAGCAATTTTTTAAAAGAATCAATAGAAGTGAAACGATTATGATAAAACGATATTATTTTTTTCATTGGAGACTCCTTTTATGTAATTGATTAGATATTATTCATTCAAATATCATGGATAACTCT
Organism: Bacillota bacterium; assembly: GCA_023415655.1. Lineage (GTDB taxonomy): Bacteria > Bacillota > Clostridia > Lachnospirales > Lachnospiraceae > Lachnoclostridium. The sequence goes on from JAEZKD010000253.1 coordinate 16,250, forward strand.
AGTATTACCCTACAAATTAGTTATATACAAATGGAGTGAATAAAAGAAAAATCAGAAAGGAAAAATTTATACCATGGAAATTGTATTGAATAATTAACCAATAAAGTGTAAAATGAATAAAGTATATCAAATGCATTTTTCTTAGGAATGACAGAAAGGATGTAAAAATGGATAAGAAGACAATAGCAGTACTGTTTGGTGGCAGATCATCAGAACATGAGGTTTCTTGTATATCTGCAACAACAGTCATTAAAAATATAAATCAAGAACATTATCATATTATTCTGGTTGGAATTACAAAGGAAGGAAAGTGGTTGCTTGTTCCTAATGTAGCCAATATTGAGGACGGAAGCTGGTACAGTGTGGGTATTAACGCAATTATCTCTCCAGATCGTGAGCAAAAGTCTCTTGTTATTTTTGATGGGAACAAAGTGAAATATCAACCACTGGATATTGTTTTTCCTGTGCTTCATGGATTGAATGGTGAAGATGGAACTGTTCAGGGGTTATTAGAGCTTTCTGGAATACCTTATGTTGGATGTGGTGTTCTAGCAAGTGCAGTTTCAATGGATAAATTATATACAAAGATTATTGTTGATACGTTAAATATCCGCCAAGCAAAGTATGTGGCTGTTATGGTAAAAGAATTGGATGAGATGGTAGAAGTAGTAAAGCGTATCGAAGAGAAATTAGACTATCCAGTTTTTATCAAACCATCGAATGCAGGTTCCTCCAAAGGTGTAACAAAGGCCCACAATCGGGAAGAATTAATGGAGGGCTTAACTTATGCAGCGGAACACGATCGTAAAATTCTTGTGGAGGAGACTATTGTTGGCCGTGAAATAGAGTGTGCAGTATTAGGAGGCAATGATGTAAAAGCCTCAGGTGTTGGTGAGATTTTATCAGCAGCAGAATTCTATGATTATGATGCAAAATATAATAATGCGGCAAGCCGTACCATCATTTCTCCTGAATTACCACAAGGGGTAGAGGCAACGGTACGCAATTATGCGACCTCAATCTTTAGAGCAGTTGATGGCTTTGGTCTTGCGCGTGTGGATTTCTTCTTAACTAAGGACACGAACGAAGTCGTATTTAATGAGATTAATACGTTACCTGGTTTTACATCAATTAGTATGTATCCTATGCTTTGGGAAGCAAAGGGGATTGCAAAACAACAGTTAGTGGAGAAACTTATTCAATCCGCACTTGTACGCAACATTAAGTAGAGGGAGACAAAATAGATGACAAAAGAGGTTCTCGTAAGTATTGCTGGACTTCAATATGAACAAGAAGGCGAAGAGGCAATTGAGCTGATTAGCGCAGGAGAATATTACTTTAGAAATGGGAAACATTACGTAATATATGAAGAGCTATTACAAGAACAAGAAGGTGGTTCCTCTTCTACTGTAAAATGTACGTTAAAACTGTCTAATAAGCAGGTCGAAGTAATAAAGAAAGGCCCTGCAGCGGTTCATATGATTTTTGAGCTTGGCCAGAATCATATGACTTATTACTCGACACCGTATGGTGATTTAATGATTGGCATTACTACGAATTCCATTCAGATGATAGAGAGTGATAATGCCATGGAGGTAGAAATCAATTATGGTCTAGACATGAACTTTCAGTTTGTATCCGAATGTAAGCTAACCATTAAGATTAAACAAAGATAAGATAACTCAATTGAAGTGTATATCTTATCTATTTTAAAAAGAGTTTTTACAAGCGAACATGACTTGCAAAAACTCTTTTATTTTTTATTTTTCTGTTTTCTTTGTAACTTTATCTTTCATACGAGCTAAGAATTTCTTCTTTTCTGGTCTTTGGTCAAGACCACCACGAAGACCTTTGACATCAATTACATAGATTCCGTTGATTAAAGCTTTCACTTCTTTTTTAATTGGCACGAGATCAAAAATCTTTTCTTCACACATTAGGGTAGCAACCTTAGGACCAATCTTGGCCTTAATTACAGGCACCTTTGCACGACGAAGATATTTTGGTGTTTGATCAAGAACGATTTGAGGAAAACCAGCCTCAGAAATTTTCATACGTTTTTTATCGATAACTAAGATGGAAAAGGTTTGTGCTCCCTCTCTGATGTTTACTTGGGATGCTTCTTGCTTTTTCTGCATCTTTCTACCATATATAAGTAAAGCAACAAATGCAACGATTAAGATTGCTAAGATTACCAATAAAACTATCTGCCATGTTGACATATCTCTACCTCCTTCCGCTATGTAATTTTACTTTACCAGGTTGTCTGGTAAGAAATTAGTCACGGATATTATTTTAACATCAAATGCTGAAAAAAGAAATAGGTGATTCGAAAAATTTACTTCTTTAGAAGATGCTTATCTTCCTCTAGCATATCAGCAATAATTGAGCGAACATATGCACCGAGATGTTTCTTCGTTTCTTTCTCTAAATCATTAGGATAGATAGGCTTCCCATAGTGGATGATAACAGTTGTTTTTTTCACCCAAGGTGCTTGTTGTTCGAAAACAGCATCTGAGTTAGTGATTGCTACTGGGATAATAGCACAACCAGTTTTTTCAGCCATTTTGAGACTACCCTCTTTAAATGGAAGCATGTCTTCTTCTTGACTACGTGTACCTTCTGGCATAATGAACATCGAATACCCTTCCTTGATATACTCTACACCTTGGAGTATTGTCTTAAGTCCTTCTTTTAAGTCATCACGATCAAGGAATAGACAATTCAGATTACGCATCCACCAGCTCATCAATGGTACCTTTGAGATTTCTTTCTTTGCAACAAATCCAGTCAGTGTAGGGAGTGTCGTATATCCAACTGGGATATCAGCAAATCCACGGTGATTTGCTGCATATAGAACGGCTTCATCCTTTGGTACATTGTCTAATCCGAGTACGATACGTTTGGTACCAGCAAAAAACAGTACAATACGAAAACAAAGTGCTGCCATTTGTTGTGAGTATGCAACCTTTGCATGACGGTTAAATAAGCCAATCACCAAAGAGATAAGATAAAATGGAATCGAAATAATTAGGAAAAAGCTAAGAGATAAAACTACACCAATAATTCTCATAACATAAGCCTTTCTTTTCTAGTATTTGCTTAACTATTGCGTTACATAGTATATCACAATTGCGAAAAAACAACAAGTAAAGAAGGTTTCTACTGAATATAGGTAATGTGCTGATTTAAATCATAGGTGGTAGAATAACCATCATCCTGATATAGCTCATAAGGACGTAGTAGCTCTTTATTTCGAATCGTAGTTATTGTTGTATAATCAATTTTGGTTGTATTAATGGCTGGTGCACATAATGGAAGAAGGTGATGTGGTTTTAAAAAGACAACAACTTCAGTAAGTGCGATTTCAATATAATGATGTCCTTTGGTATATGATGTTGTTGTATAAACTTCATCACTTGTAAAGCGTATACAAAGCATATCCTCTGGAAGATAGACATGACGTCCAATTGCATTTTGCTCATACACTGGGGTTAACATCAATCCTTCCCCAAACATTAACTGATCTTCGGTACGTCTAGCCATGGTATCATTAGGATAATCAAATGCCAATGGTCTAAACAAACAATCTCCATGCAATGCAGCCTTCATAAACTCACTATATAGGTAAGGAATGAGACGGTAACGTAAGCGTAGCAGAGTCTTAAAGGCATCCATATGTGGATAACGATAGCATTCCTGTTCTCTGGTTCCAAGTGCAGAATGATTTCTCATTAGTGGTGTAAACATTGCAAAGGCAATCCAACGAAGCAAGAGATCTTCTGTCGTTTGACCTCCAAATCCACCAATATCAGCACCTGAATAAAGGAAACCACACATATTCAAGGAAGGCATCATTTTGATGTTGAGTAATAGGTGTGACCACCAAGAGTGATTATCTCCAGTCCAGATTCCGCCATATCGATGCATTCCGATATAGGAAGAGCGGGAGAAGAGTAGGATTCTTTTATCTGGGCAAAGTTCATCAAAAGCTTCATTTGCTGCTCTCGTCATATTGTAACCATAGAGATTATGCACCTGATCATGGCGAACTCGCTTTCCATTGATATTATGGTAGAAACGAGCATGATCTTTTGGGTTATTTGCAACTAATTGAAATGCATCTTTCAGACGCCAAAAGTTATCTAGGGTAAGTTCTTTGGATTCTAGCTCTTTGACCGTAGTAAATGCTTCTTTTACTCCTTCTTTGGAGTAGAAGATGGCGGGCTCATTCATATCATTCCAAAAGCCTTCAATTCCATCCTCTAATAGTACTTTGTATTGACGCCCAAACCATTCTCGGGCTTCTTTGTTGAGGACATCAGGAAGGAAAGTATCACCTGGCCATACACCAACAACAAAAGGTTCTCCATTCTCATCCGTACAGTAGTAATTCTTTTCTAATCCTTCTTCGTAGACTTGATATCCTTTTTCAATTTTTATACCCGCATCGATGATTGGAACTAGATGTAGTCCACGTTCCTTCATATCTGCTACAAACTGAGGGAAGTTTGGGAATTTCTCCTGATCAATCGTAAAGTCTTTGAACCGTTCCATATAGTCGATATCTAAGTAGATTGCATCGATTGGAAGTCCATTTTTTTGATAGCCATCTGCAACTTGAAGGATATCTTCCTTGTTTTGGTAACCCCAACGACTTTGTTGATATCCAAAAGCCCAAAAAGGAGGTATGTAACTAGTACCAATTAACTTACGAAACTGTTTAACAATATCGTAGGAGGACTCACCCGTAATCACGTAGAGATCTAAGTCGGCATGCTCTGTTACTATGGTTAGGATCTCTGGATTGGTGTAACCAATATCAAAGGTAATCTTTGCTGGATAGTCGATAAATAGACCAAAGGGATTGGTCTTATCCACAATGATAAAGTTATGTGCTCCATACAAAGAGTTTTTTTCTTCGGTATGACAAGGATCGTCGGCACAGTAATTCACATAGAAGAAGCCACGTTTATTAATCCCACGGTTGGCTTCGCCGAGTCCATAAACAATATCTTCATCTTTTAACTGATATGTAAGAGAAAAGCCTTTTTGGTCTTCAAGTTTAAAAGGTACTTCTTGTAGTGTGGAAACAGGAATTGATTCTACTACTGCATCTGTTTCCATTGGATTTCCAAATTGATAGCGTTTAATCATAAAAGCCTCCTGAGTATGGGGTATTCATTCTTATAAGTTATAGTTTCGCAAGATGGAGTGCATTTTCGCAATACAACTAATGTTTTCGAAACATATGCTATTATATCATGTGAACTATCTATTTACCATATCTTTTCTTCGTATCTTTGATGTCATTTGTTGTCTACCTAGGTTGTGGGAATCGTAATTTATCGTATTTTGTAAAGAAAAACGCACGAAAGACGACTTCAACTTGCTAATATATGTATAAAACCCACCTCTTAGGAAAGAATATACTCGAGGCATAGAAATTGCTTATCATATTCTAACCTAGAAAGGTAGGGGTGCAAACAGTGAGTAAACAAAAGTTAAGTGATCTGGCAAAGAAAAGAGGCATATATGCAGTACTTTTGGTGGGAGTGTTTGTAGTTGTGGCTGTTGTGATGGTTATGTTAACCAACAACGCTGGAAAGACCGAAGAGGAGAATCCGATTGATTTAAATGAGCCACCAATCAATTCCGCTCAGCAAAACATCAATAATGAAGATAGCACATATGCAAACGATGACTTGGATAACCCTGATGTAGCAATCAATGAGCCAGGGGACTCAAATGTGATCGTACAGAATCCGGTAGAGGATCAAACAGGTGTAACACCGATTGCTGAAGTTACAACTGTACCAACAGAGCCGGTTGATGTTGCTGATGCTCAGGACAATGACAATCAAGTAGCACAGACAGAAAATCAGACAAAACCAGTAATGCAAACCAAGGCAGAAAATCTAGTATTTAATAAGGAAGATGGTTTAGATTGGCCAGTCAAAGGCAATATTATTCTACCTTATAGTGTAGATAAGACAACTTATTATGCAACCTTAAAACAATATATGACAAACCCTGCAATTCTAATTGCAAGTGAAGTGGGAACAGAAGTGAAAGCTAGTGCAAAGGGTATTGTCACAGACATTAAAGAGGATGCTAGAACAGGAAATACACTGACGATGGATATTGGAAGTGGTTATAAAATAGTTTATGGTCAATTAGAAGGGATTCAATACAAGGTTGGTGATACCGTCAAAGCGGGTGCTACTATAGGTAAAGTTTGTAAAACAACGAAATATTTTGTAATTGAGGGATCTCATCTCTATTTTCAAGTGTTTGATGGAGATAAGACAGTTGATCCTATGACGTTATTAAAAGCGGAATAGTTCATTTAATTATGTCCTTATGTGATAGGAAGAGGCTGAGAGTAATTCAGAGAATGAATTGACTCTACAGCCTCTTATCATATTGTTTTTTAGTTGAGTATAAAAAATGTGTCTTAATATATGAAGAATGATGTAACAGGAAGGAATAGGAATCATATAATAAGTTATGGAAGAGAAATCGCAACATACATAGCAAAGACGAAGTTTTTATGCTACATAAGTCTTTGCAAAAATAAGCGACCGATATCTTCCTACGATCTTTAATTTTACAGCAATTATGTCGAATGAACTGTTTTATCGGTTGCATGACATATATAAAAAAGGCTGTTGCCAGTAGCAACAGCCTTTCGCCATGTTTTGTAATTATAATAAGTATAGCATCATAATGTAATGGGATACGGTACCCCCGATGCAAAATAAATGAAAAAGATCATGTGATGAAAAGTTTTTAAACCGTTGAAACATTGGGATTTTAAGAGCATAGATCACACCACCAATGGTGTAAATTACACCTCCAATAAAGAGCCATGTAAAGGTCTCAGTAGAAAGAGCGCTTTTGATTTGTCCAACTGAGAAAATACAACTCCAACCCATTGCAATGTAGATGATAGAATTCACCCATTTTGGTGCATGAATAAAGAAGATTGCTTGGAAGATTCCGATCAAGGCAAGTGCCCAAATCACGGTGAATAATATCAAGCCGGTTTTATTAGCGAGTCCAACCAGACAAATTGGAGAATAGGAACCAGCAATTAAAATGTAGATCATCATATGATCTATTTTTTTTAATCGTGTATTCACTGTTTCAGAAATGTCAAAGGAGTGATAAGCGGTACTAGCAGAGTATAATAAAATCACTCCAAGCATAAACAAAAACATTGAGATAACATAGGTTTTCTCCGGTTTTTGAAAGGCTAGATAGAGTAAAGGGAATGTTGCAAACACTGCAATTATCGTAAATACTAAATGTGAAATTGCACTAAATGGATCTTTGAATTTGAACTTCTCGCTCGATACCGGTTGTTTTGTTATTGCTGCCATAGGATACCTTCTTTCTATTAAAAATGATTCATCAAGTTTTCGTTAAATCCAAACATGGTGAATATAAATATTATACGTAGTTATTAAAACTATATGCTTGGTATAATATTACTACATAACGGTATCAAAATCAATACATACTGTTATAAAAATAAATTAAGATTTTCTTACATAGACATTAATGATATAATAACAGATAAACAGGAAAGGCTATCAATAGTAGTAATGAAGACTACTGAAGTGAAAGGGTAGTTAGGATATGGAGGAATTATGGAGTTTAAAGTGGGAGATATCATAAAAATGAAGAAACCACATCCATGTGGTAGTAATGAGTGGGAGATACTTAGAGTTGGAATTGACTTTCGATTAAAGTGCCAAGGGTGTGAGCATCAAGTGATGCTACCAAGAAAACAAGTAGAAAAAGGATTCAAGGGATTTCAAAATAAAACGTGAAGTTAGTACAGGTGAGGCTTTAAAGAAAGGCTGATGCAGCAAATCGATGGATTTTTATGATAGGATTGTTTGTTTCTTATTTAGTTGAGTTACAAGTAATCTATTATGAAGAACATAAAATGTTGCATCAGCTTTTTTATGTATACATAGTAATGTTTAAAGATCTGCGTCCCCAAAAACGATGAAGCACTTGATTAGATAAAATTTTTTACAAAATCTCTTGCTTGTGACGTAACGTAATGTAGTATAATGAAACTGTTAAATTAATACAACTAAAATAGAGGTGTGAAGGGATGGAGCGAGAACAGTATTTTAGCATTGGAGAACTAGCAAAGAGAATGGGCACAACGGTGCGTACATTACAATATTATGACAAGGAAAATTTATTAAAGCCTTCCGCTATGAGTGAAGGTGGTAGGAGATTGTATAGTAAAAAGGACCTTTTACTACTTCATCAGATTCAGTCGCTAAAATATCTTGGTTTTTCTCTGGATGAGATTAAGGAAAAGATGATTCCATTGAATTCAACCAAGGAAGTATTAGCTGTCTTACGAAATCAAAGAGATATGATTCATCAACAGATCAATGATTTGTCAAAGGCAAGGGCTGCAATTGATATCTTGATGGAAGAAAGCGAGAAGATGGATTGTGTGGATTTTCAAAAGTATGCGGATATTATTCAACTGATTCGCATGAATAATGAAGGATATTGGGTTGTTAAGCTTTTTGATGATGACTTGATGACTCATATTAAAAGAAAGTATATAGAATGCCCACAGGAGGGAGTGCGCCTTTATGAAGAGTGGAAGCACATTTGTGAAGTAACCTCTGAGTATGAGGAATTAGGGATTCTACCTGAAAGTAAAGAAGGTCAAGCGATGGCAAAGCGTTGGTGGGATATGGTACTTGAATTTACAGGTGGAGATATGTCTTTACTTCCTAAATTATTTGAGTTCAGTAATAATAAAAGTCAGTGGGATGAGACAATTAAGCAAATGCAGGAGAAGGCAGAGAAATTCATTGAAAAAGCACTTGAGATTTATTTTAAAAATATTTCTTTGAATCTAGATGAGGCAATATCGTCAAAAGAAAGTGAGAGTGGAAGGTGAGATTGTTTAAGCAAGGAACTTATCATCGCACAAAAGATCAGAAGCGTAATTCTAGAAGCGGAAGTAAAACAGAGGAAATCATAGCGAGTGACCAGGATTCAACGTATGCAATTAAGGTCATAGGACTTAAGAAGAATTATGGGGAGAAAGAAGTTCTAAAGGGAATTGACCTTACTGTAAATAAGGGTGATATTTTTGGTCTTCTTGGTGGGAATGGTGTTGGGAAAACAACGATGCTTGAGTGTATCGAAGGTCTTCGTACTTATGAGGATGGGAAGATTATACTTCATGGTAGTATTGCAATTCAGCTACAATCCAGCTCACTTCCAGAAGGGATACGTACAAGAGAAGCGATTGAGCTCTTTTGTGGGTGGAATCATTGTAGCACAGACCAGGAGCTGTTAAAGGAACTAGATATCAACTACTTTGATAAAACAAGCTATCAAAATATGTCTACAGGACAAAAACGTAAGCTTCATCTTGCACTTGCGCTGCTTGCAAAACCAGACATTTTATTTTTGGATGAACCAACCGCAGGGCTTGATGTAGAAGCTCGAGTGACTCTTCACCGTAAGCTACGCCAGTTAAACACTGAGGGAACTACCATTCTTTTAGCAAGCCATGATATGGCAGAGGTAGAACAGTTATGTGATAAAGTGGCAGTATTAAAGGACGGAATCCTTGCATTTGATGGTACACCTTCGCAAATGAGAGAGAAGCTAAATATTGCACAGCAAATTTATCTCAAATTAGCTTCAGAGTTACCTAAGGTATCTCTCATTAATAGTCGTTTTCTTAAGATGGAGGAGGAGTATTATGTTTATGAAGGTAAGGATTTGAGTTCAGCATTATTTGAATTATTGACGATTGTATCAGAAAACAAGTGCCAAGTCATTGATCTAAAAATTCAGACGGCAACCTTAGAAGACTGTTTCTTGAGCATGGTAAAGGAGGAGATTGTATGAGAGCATATATCTATGGGATTTGGTTATCTCTTCGCATGGATCTAAGAAACCGGGATATTTTATTGCTGTATTATCTCGTTCCAATCATTTTTTATCTCTTTATGGGAGGGGTATTTACTTCGATTATGCCTGGAATGAAGGAAACCTTAATTCAGTCTATGGTCGTATTCGGTACCACCATGGGAGGAATGCTTGGAGTACCAGATGCTTTAGTTAAGGTGTATCATACGGAGATTAAGAAAGCTTATCAGGTATGGAACATACCGATGGGTGTACCTTTCCTCAATAACTTCATCTCAGCAACGATTCACCTCTTTCTTATGAACCTAGTCATATATTTTTCAGCACCACTTATTTATGGAGCTCAAAAGCCACAGAATCCGATTCTATTTTTTGCAATGTTACTTTTATTTATATTAACAACAGTGAGCATAGGCAGTTTGATTGGAATGTTCTCTAGAAAATCATCCATAGCAACGATGTATGGACAGTGCATTTTCCTTCCATCAGTCATGATTGGTGGCATTATGTTTCCATCCAATCTACTTCCAGCAGCACTTAGGATGGTATCAAAGTTATTACCTGCAACTTGGGGATTTACAGCTCTTACTGTGGATAAGTTATCGGTAATTTCAATGCTTGTGTTAATTGTTATGTTAGTCATAACATTTTCTATCAATCAAGTAGCAGTTCGCTTACGCTCTAGTAACTAAATGAATAAGGAAATCGAATGGTAAAGGTTGCACCACCATCTTTGGTATCAGTAACTTTGATTGTTCCATGATGTAGGGCAATAAGTTCCTTAGCAATGCTAAGGCCAAGACCAAAGTGTGATTTGTCTTTTCTAGATTGATCGACACGATAAAAGCGATCAAAGATAAGTAGCTTATCTTCGTCTGTAATTCCAATTCCATGATCAATGATATGAATGGAGAGATATTTTTTCTCTATTGAGGCAGAGATTTCAATAGAGCTATGTTCACTGGAGTAGTAGATTGCATTGTCTAATAGAATAAGAAGAACCTGTAGAATTCGATCATAATCACCTTTGATGACAGGCAGATCAGCATCCGGAAGTAGAATCCGAATGCTGATCTTTTTGTTATCTGCGATTATCGAACTACTTTCATAGGCTTCTAACAATAAGGTATCAAGATTTATTTCTTCCTTTTGTAAGGTCCATGTATTCGCATCTCCAGAAGCAAGTAAAAGCATATCGTTAATCAAACGAGACATTCGATTACATTCTGCTTCGATGATATGTTCACAAGCCAAGTTCTCTTCTTGTGTTACTTTGGTAAGAGAATTATTAGCGCGGATGACTGCTAGTGGAGACCTTAATTCATGTGAAGCAGCAGCAATAAACTGAGTTTGTCTCTGTTGATTTTCCTTTACCGGTCGTAGAGAATGATCTACTAGCTTTCTTATGAGTAGGAATAAAGAACAGATTCCAATCAAATCAAGAAGTGCTAAAAAAAGCAACTCTCGGACAAGAACATCCTTACTTTCATCAAGGGATTGGAGTAAAACAAAGGAGCAAAAGCCCTTTTTCCTATTAACAGAGAGTACCGTTGCGTAGTATTCATCAGAAGAGGAGCCCTTGATTTTGTAGACTTCACTTTGGATCGATTCAGCTGAAATTGGACTTTTGTAAAGAGAAACACCATCCTTATCCGCTAACTTCATCGCCTTGTCAATGAGTAAATGTCGATCTGTACTAGGAGACCAACGTCCAGAAAAGAATAATTCATTTCCGTTGTCGACGATGTAAATCACTAATTTATTATTAATCTCAAGATTAGATAACCACGAATCAGCAATGGTTGTATCATTTAGCAGTTTACTTTTTAATGTATATACATGATTTGTAAATACCTGTTGCTGAGCCTGATATCTTTGATAATTCAAGAAGATGGCCAAGATGACAAAAGCTGCGGTTAGAATGGCACCAGCGGTTATGGTATATAGAATAATGAGACGTTTTCGCAGATGAGTTAACATAAATTCTCCTTGTGACCTAAGATAAAAATTCTAGATGATATCCTAGCCCATGAATTGTTTTTACTGATACCTTACTTTGCAGTGCTTTCAGATGTCTTCTTAAAAAATAGATGTAAGTATCAATGCTTCCTTCATTCACCTCAGCTTCAGCTCCCCAGACACGCAGTAAAATCTGTTCTCTTGTCAGTGTTTGAGTTGGATGAAGCATTAGGTATTCCAGTAAGGAAGCTTCTTTTTTTGAGATTTGAACTAATTTATCATTACAGTTTAGGGTATAGTCATATGGATTGAGTTTAAGATCGCCAAAGGAAAGAAAACTTGAGGGTTTAAATATATGTGGTCTGCGAAGAAGGGCACGAATACGAGCTTTTAGTTCAGGCATGGCAAAAGGTTTCACTAAGTAATCATCAGCTCCGGAATCGAGACCATCAATACGATCATTGAGACCGTTGAGAGCAGTTACCATGATGACTGGCATAGGATTTTTTTTGGTACGAATTGTTGTCATAATTTGAATTCCATTCAGTCCTGGAAGCATTCGATCTAGAATCATAAGGTCATAGGAATACTGAGAAAGGAAAGAAATTGCCTCACTTCCATCGTTGCAGATTGTAACTTGATAACCTTCTTGTCCGAGACAAGTTTTTGTAGCATTACACAATTCAATATCATCTTCTACGATTAGTATATTCATATCATCGCTCCTTCACCATTTAAACATAATCTAATTATATTAAATTGGTAAACTCTGTCAATACTAATAAAACTGTTCACAACTTTTTCAAAGTATTTTGAGATTTCTTTGAGATTCGTTATTTATATTAGATTCATAATAAAAAGTCAATGGGAAAGGGTAAAAAGAGATGATGAAGAAAAGTATGATTGCATTGTTATGTATATTGTCCTTGATGATGTCGGTAGTGGGGTGTAGTAAAAAAGTCAATAAGGATGGAAGTAATGTCGGGAGTAAGGGGTCAGATAAGACTGGTCGATATGTGGAAGAGCCGATGGAAGAACCTCAAATGCAAGCAAATGAGAAAAAGTTAGCTGTTATCAAAAATAACGAGGGGAAACTTGAGTATTATACACAGGTTATGGCAGACAATACAACCGAAAAGATTCATTGTTATACCAAAACTGAGGATGGATATGAGAAAACAGAAGCTTTTTGGGCAAAAGATGCTCTTGAGGCTAGAGTTGGGGATATATCAAAACTATTTCTTGGTCAAGATGGACATTACTATTTGCTTTTTGAGATGTTTGAAGTATCGACAGATATGGAAGGATATACGATAAAGTCTACATTGTATCAAAGCACAGATGATTTACTTTCCTGTAACAATGTAACACCAGCAAAGTGGAATGAGGCGGGAGGGGATGAATTTGGGACTACAGGAACCTCAGTAAACAGTATTGAGGTAACGAAAAATGGACTTCTTATTCATCAGG
>JAEZKD010000001.1 GCA_023415655.1 Bacillota bacterium
ATATGCAGGACATGGAGTTTACAATTGAAGATACAAAGCTTTACTTCTTACAGACTCGTAACGGTAAGAGAACTGCTCCCGCAGCTCTTCAGATCGCTTGCGATTTAGTAGATGAAGGAAAGATTACAAAGGAAGATGCAATCAAGAGAATTGAAGCAAAATCCTTGGATCAGTTATTACATCCTACCTTTGATACTAAGAAATTAGCAGAAGCTAAGCCGGTTGGTAATGCACTTCCTGCATCCCCCGGAGCAGCAGCTGGTAAAGTATACTTTACAGCAGAAGATGCTGTAGTAGCTCATGAAAAAGGCGAAAGAGTTATTCTTGTACGTCTTGAGACCTCTCCTGAGGATATCGAAGGTATGCACGCAGCAGAAGGTATCTTAACCGTACGTGGTGGTATGACCTCTCACGCAGCAGTAGTTGCTCGTGGTATGGGTACTGCTTGTGTATCCGGCTGTGGCGAGATCGTTATTGACGAAGAAGCAAAATTATTCACAATCGCTGGTAATACAGTGAAAGAAGGAGATTATATCTCCCTTGATGGTTCTACCGGTAACATCTACATTGGTGATATCCCTACCGTAGAAGCATCCATCAGTGGTAACTTTGAAAGAATTATGGCTTGGGCTGATGAAATCAGAACCTTAAAGGTAAGAACCAATGCGGATACACCTGCAGATGCAGCAAATGCAATTAAGTTCGGTGCAGAAGGTATCGGTCTTACACGTACAGAGCACATGTTCTTTGAGCCCGATAGAATTCCTAAGATTAGAAAGATGATCCTTTCTAAGACAGTAGAAGCAAGAGAAGCAGCTCTTAATGAGTTAATTCCTTTCCAGAAGTCTGACTTCAAGGGTATCTACGAGGTTATGGAAGGCAGACCGGTAACTATCCGCTTCCTGGATCCTCCGTTACATGAGTTCGTTCCTACTAACCATGAGGATATTGTAGCGTTAGCTAAGGATATGGGACTTTCCGTTGAAGAAGTTAAAGCTACTTGTGATTCCTTACACGAGTTCAACCCGATGATGGGTCACAGAGGTTGCCGTCTTGCTGTAACCTATCCTGAGATCGCTAGAATGCAGACCAGAGCGGTTATGGAAGCAGCAATCGAAGTTAAGAACGAAAAAGGCTTTGATATCGTTCCTGAGATCATGATTCCTTTAGTAGGCGAGAAGAGAGAGCTTAAGTTCGTTAAGGAAATCGTTGTTGAGACAGCTGAATTAGTAAAGAAAGAGATGAACTCTGATATCCAGTACCATGTAGGTACCATGATCGAGATTCCTCGTGCTGCTTTACTTGCAGATGAGATCGCAGAAGAAGCTGAGTTCTTCTCCTTCGGTACAAACGACTTAACACAGATGACCTTCGGCTTCTCCCGTGATGATGCTGGTAAGTTCTTAGATGCCTACTACAAGACCAAGATTTACGAGTCCGATCCATTTGCAAGACTGGATCAGGAAGGTGTTGGCCAGTTAGTTAAGATGGCATCTGATAAGGGTCGTGCAACAAGACCTGACATCAAGCTTGGTATCTGCGGTGAGCATGGTGGAGATCCTTCTACCGTTGAGTTCTGCCATAAGGTAGGCTTAAACTATGTATCCTGTTCTCCTTTCCGTGTGCCGATCGCAAGATTAGCTGCAGCACAGGCTGTATTAAACAATAAATAATTTTCATAGTATAATAAACAAAAAGAGGACGTAAGTCCTCTTTTTGTTTATGGAAGACTGCCTGTGCTGCTCAGTACCAGGCAGTATTGAATAATAAATAACTAATGGTTTGGTTCCTGCTTGATGGAAAGCGGATTATACGGTAATGTGAGAATAATTATAAATGAAGTTTAGTTCTTGTTATTCTTTGATAATCTGCTATAATATAGCTATAAAAGGCAATCGCCACAGGTGGTTGACCAGTAGAAAAGTGTAAAAAACCTTCCTGTCTCGCCAAAGTACAGGGAAGGTTTTTTACATTAATGACAAATCAAAAATCAAATAAATGAATGTCAGTAGAGCTATAATGAATATTCCGAATTGGATTAAGTCTTTAAAATCGAACTTATTGTTCATAAGCATCACCTCCATTCTATGTAGAATGAAGGTCAACCATCCTGTACACGATTGCCAGCAGATGATATAGACTAATAAAGGAAAAAGAAGATCTGTGTCCTCTTTTTCCTTTATGTAAGACGGTTCGGGTTTGCACTGAGCAGCATTGAATAATAAGTATGGTTATCGTTAGTATAACGGTTACTGAAACTTAAGTAAAATATCGAATCTCCTCCTCAAACCATAACGGTCAGGAGAGGAGATTTTTTGTGAGGGAAAAGCGGCAGAAAGGCATACGGTGTATGGTAAGGTGGGGAAAAAGCAATCGGGTTTGTAGGTGAATGGCTAATTGGTTTTCTTACCAAGCTATTATACATTAGGAAATGCAGAGGGAATCTTTAGAGAGGTTTTTCAAAAAGATATCAAAGTTACACTGATTGAAAGTATAAAGACAGGTGGAGACAGATGTTTGATTAAAGTGGAAGGGTGACTGAGGTGAAAAGGATACTTGATTTACAACGGAACATTAGTGTCGAGATAGAGAAGTTGAGTAATCGTCCCTTTTATGCCATGAACTATTATGGAGACGATTGTTATAATCAATATTTAATACGAGGAGCTCATTCTATGGAAGAATACTGCTCCTTTATTGAGAATATGCTGATTGAAAGCAATAACCAGAAGATGCAATACGATAGTTTCGGATGCAGTGCCTTTGTTGCGCAAAATGAAAACGGTGATATTTTGTTTGCCAGAAATATGGATTGTGAGTATGCGATTCCGATGCTGCTTCATCTAAACAATGAGGAATCGATTAGATCGCTTTCCCTTGTTAACATGGCTGTTTTGGATTGGGATGAGACTACATACGACACATTGGAAGATGATCCAAAGTTAACATTGGCTACTGCATACAGTCCGTATGATGGTATGAATGAGTTTGGGTTTGCCGTTGCGATTCTGACAGATGCAACAGCAATCTATACAAATGACAGCAACAAAACTACATTGTTTGATATGACTTTAACGAGACTACTGTTAGATAAAGCAAAAACGGTTGACGAAGCAATCAATTATGTGAGGGAATATAACTTGTTTTGTGATTTTGCACCGTTGCATTATATTGTTGCTGATTCTACAGGAGATGCTGCGGTGATTGAGTTTGTGGATGGAAATATGGTCATCACAAAAAAGAAAGAACGTTATCTGATAGTGTCTAACTTTACTTTATACAACAATCCAAGTAAAGAAGGCTTCGGAAAAGACCGATATGATAACTACCAGAATTCTTTAGCAAAGTGTAACGGGATTATTTCCGAAGCGGATGCGTTAGAACTATTAAAAAGTAATGTAATACCGGGAGATGAACAATGGTCTGTCGTATATAATTTAACGAAAAGAACGCTGTGGGTTACTTTTTTCGGCGAGTATGAACAGGTGTATCACTTTGAGAGAGAACAAGCATGATAGTTACGGAAGAATTTATGATAATTGAAAATGTATAAAAGAATCATGATTAGTGAAGAAGAACTTTTAGAACACTATAAAAAGGCACACCAATAGTTAAAATTGGTGAATGAAATTTAAGGAGGTACATGCATGTATATTGATTTAGAAACAGATAGATTATATCTAAAATGTATAGGATATGATGATGTGGGTTTTATATATAAACAATTTTCCACAGAAGAAGTGAATCGATATTTATTTGATGCAGAACCGTTGAACTCAGAAGAGGAAGCAAAAGAAATTATCGAATTTTACATGGAACCCGAACCGAGAAATCAGTATCGTTGGATTATTATTTTGAAAGAAAATGATGAGAAAATTGGAACATGTGGTTTTCATTGCTGGAATAGAGACAATGGCGAGATAGAAATGGGATACGATTTGCAACCATTATACTGGAAAAACGGATATATGAGTGAGGCACTTACAACAATCGTGAAGTTTGCAAAAATGAATATGGAAGTGAAAAAGGTGTATGCTCATATATATCCTGAGAACACTGCTTCCGTAAAGACTGTTGAGAAAATGGGTTTTGTAAGAACCGGTGAGCAATATTATGAAGTTTTTAGAGGGAAAGAATATATTCATGACATCTATCTTTTTACATAAACAATAGGATAAAGTTCATGTATGTGTAGACAGATCAATAAATCTGAATTATGCAGACTTTAGCAAAAGAACACAACTATATATGGAACTACGTTTTCATTGAGTGCAACACAAGCAGTTTTGAATAGTAAATAATGTTGAGATTTCAGCGTTTTTCGATGGTTTAGCTTACGTTATACTGTTTTGAGTAGTAGCGAAAAATTATAGGACACCCTATCATATTATAATGTGGTTGGGTGCATTGTAATACTACGAAAAAAGGGATGACGATCATGTGTAATGGTTACGAGTATTATTACGGATTATATTGAGAATTCTCACTAGCTATGGTTGAACCTAGATGATTTGTATTGTAAAATGTAAATATGGGTCGAAGTGATTGGTAATGTCAAATTGAGATATGGAGATAATTATATATGAAGAAAAAAGTAGTTATATCGATAATTTTGTTTGCTGGGTTTATTTTAATTCTTGTTATAACAAAATTGCTAAATACTTCTCAATATACAAGCTACTTACCCGTTCCGAATGCAATTAACCTTTATTACAATGGCGAAGAAAAACAAATTTTAAAGAATAGTGGTTTACAAGATTGGAATGGTGAGGATTTATTCAAAACTATCTGTAAATCAGTGATATTTAAAATGCCGGACGAAATAAGTGCTGAGAACTCATCCTTTCTATCTGAAACATCGGATGAAATAATGGAGGCAAAAAAAGATGCAGTCGGATTTTACTATAACAAACCTAAAAAAATTAGTGCCTACAATGGAGCTTTAAGACAGATACAATATACGGAGATACTTGTTGTATTAAATGGAGAATATCGCGACAATATTTATATCAGAATGAAAGATAAATCATATTTATTTATTGGAGCGAGGAATAACCTAGTTTACTTAAATAAAAACTATTTTTAAGAATTGACGGTGCATTTAGCGAATAACCCGATTGATTTTGTATCTATAACGAAATGGGTAGTATTGATGATTTCAGTGCATGCTATTAAATTTATTACATTGATTATAAGAAATAATGAAGTAGTGTTATACTGATGATAAGAGAGTTTTTGAGAACAGCATTAATGAAGGAGGCTAATAAGACCAATCCATGTTCATGTCAGTGAAAGCCAAGTTCAAATGCTACAAAGAAATGTGATAGAAATGCCATTGGGTGTCAAAATGCAAAGGGAGGGTAATTAAGATGAAAAAGGCTGCTACAAGGGCAGATGTCGCAAGAGCATCGGGTGTGTCGGTTGCTTCTGTAAGCCGTGCGGTAAATAATTCAGGTTACATAAAAAAAGAGACTAAGGAGCGAATTCTGGAAGTGGCAAGAAGCTTGGGTTATAACCCCAACCCGATTGCATTGTCGTTGCAAAGTCAAAAGACAAGGCAACTTATTCTTTATCAAAACGATATAATTGCATCGTACAACCTTCAGTTTTTCAATGGTGCAACAAGGGCTGCTTATAGACGGGGTTATTCCATATTTCTTGACATTAATTGTGACTTCGATAAAATAAGGAGACATCTGGTTGATGGTGTTATGTTTTCTTTGGAAGCTTTAGCAGAAAAATATATCGACACCGTTGGAAGCAATTATCGTTTGCCAGTAGTCGTTACCTCAAATGATGCAAGCTACTCGTTTGCTCATCCTGTTCATAAAGTCCTTATTGATAATCATAAGGTGGTCAACATGGGAATTGATTACCTTATGAAAAAAGGGCATCGAAGAATTGGGATGGTTCTACAAGATAGAGGAAAGAACAGCGAAATACGGTATCGGATATGGAAAGCACGTATGGAACAAAATAAACGGGATTTAGGAATGAATATGAACTTAGATGAACTCGTTATACGAGCAGAAATTGGTGCTTCAGACAATATGCATATAGGTAATCTTGACCCGACACTCATATTACAATCTTCACATGACAATTATACAAATTATTCGTCCTTCAATATCGGTAAAAGAGCTGCGGAGAAGTACTTGAAAAGTAAAAACCCAGCGACTGCGTTCTTGTGCTTTAACGATGACATAGCGTATGGTTTTATCAGAGGTGTGGAAAGGAGTGGTCTGCGTGTACCCGAGGACATTTCAGTTATGGGCATAGATGGAATCTATTTACGGGAATGGCTTGAAAAAAAGGTAACAACGGTTTCAATCGATCCGGAAAACCTCGGCTCACTTACCACTGATGTTATGATAGATATTTTGGAGGATAAGAATCCAAAGTATATAAATTGGACTGCGCCAAAAATACTAGAGGGTGAAACGGTCAAAGACATTACTGTGTATTAAGAGGAAAGAATTAATGTAGTAAAATGGTGAATATAAGATGTATAACTCATTTCATGTATAGAACGACTTCAAGACAATTTATTTACCATCGTATGACAAATGGTACAGGGATTTTGCGTCAGGGGTGTATAGAATGGATTAGTATACTTTAATCCTCCAAATGGAAACGACATCACAAGGTGAAGCATCCAAGACAATATTCACAATCATTAAATGTGTACATGTGTACATGTTTCTGATGTTTGACAATATTGCATAAAAAAGATAATATGATTATATAATCTATGTACAAAGATTATAAATACATTAATGTAATGTAAACAATTATTAGAGGAGGAAAGTTTATGAAAATCAAGAGAATTTTTGCAATCCTCATGGTTCTTGTAGTAGCGCTTACAATGGTAGCATGTAAGAGCGATACTAGTACCATGACTGAGGAACCGACCAAGGCACCGAGTTCCGAAGCAACTGATACACCTGCTACAACAGATCCAGTTGCCGATGCAACTGCCGATCCGCTTGCTGATCCAACTGGCATGCTTACACCTGATAAGGACACAACACTTACTGTGTGGTTGATGACAGCAGAACAGGCACCTGCACCCGACAACAAGCTTACTAAGTTGCTCAAAGAAAAATTGGGTGTAACTCTAGAATATGAAATAGTTACTCCGGACAATGCTGACCAGAAAATTGGTGTTATGTTGGCTGGTGGAGAATATCCTGACCTAGTTGGCACAACAGACTTAAAGATGCGTCTTCTCGAAGGTGGCGCGTTGATTAAATTGGATGACCTCCTTGCAACAGGTAATTATCCAAATCTTAAAACACATGTGGATCCATTTATTAAAAAAATGAGCTATGGTGGTTCAGAAGTGGATCCTGGACTATACATAATTCCGAACTATAATCGTTTTTATGGTAATATCACTGGTGGTACACACTGGGGTACAGCATTCTGGATTCAGAAGGCTGTTCTTGCAGATGCTGGTTACCCGGATCTTACCAACATTACACTGGAAGGAT
>JAEZKD010000127.1 GCA_023415655.1 Bacillota bacterium
TATCCAAATCTCTTTAGACGATGATTTTTCCGGGTTTAAAATACCACCCGTAAAAGAATTAGAACGATTAGATGCATATTTGATATACTCATAAATTAATTTGTAGTCTTTATCAATAGCATATTAAATAGTAAGAAATTGGTATACACCTATCAACTATCACATTATAAGGTTGGTAGGTTTTTTGTTACGCTAAACTGTAATTTTCACTTGGCACCGGATCAGAACAAGGAGCGATGAAAATTAAGATTTGTTTAATTAAGTACATTGAAAACTGTATATTGATAGTTGATAACATTACTGGAATAAAAAGGTGGAGATTGTCTTTTCTTAGTGGTACAATATAATTAATGATTCGCTGTAGTTAGAAGTTGCGAACTCAGAGATCTCTCTGCTATGCATTGGCAAAAAAGATTTAAAGGAGATAATGCATGAAACAAATTGCTCTTATCCTTGCGTCAATAATACTTCTTATTAGTTTTTTGTCGTGTTCTGGAAAAGAGACAACTCTCGAAATGCCAGAAGGCACAACTCTTGAGTTCTGGATTACGCAGGATGTTGCAAATGAAGATTTTTCCGATTACTATGAAATCCTTGGATGGATGGGTGCTAAACAATACTACGGTTTAGGATATCGGCCTGAAACAAATGAAACTGGATACATAGTGGATCCAGAATATTACGTAAAATATAAGATTACCGCATGGCCGGACTATGCAGATGGTGGTCAATATATAACTTCAATTGAATTCAACGACCTCAACGTTACTGTTTACGGATTAAATGTGAATTCATCCTATGATGAGTTCGAAAGGATATTTAGTGAAATGGGTTATGAGCTTTTCAGAGATAGTTCTAAAACAATAGAGCGTTATACAGCTTCAAAGAATGGTATTATTTTCACATTAGAAACTGTTTATGGGAAACAAAGCTTTTCTATCCATGGTGAGGTAACATACAAGACAGGGATTGAATTTTAAAGCATTGTCAAAATCAAGTTTGATGTATCGTTTATTCACAATCTTTATAAATAGCGTATTAAAAATTTAATAAGTAAGGTTTTCGCCTATCAACTATCCACATAAGGTTGATAGGTTTTTTGTAGTGCTAAACTGTAATTTTTATGTCAAAGAGTAAAAAACGACACTTTTAATGGAAAATGAACTATCGTTTACGTATAAGTATCGTTTTTTAAAACACCGACAAAACACTCTCTAATGTAGTAATCAAATGGGGTAGTGCTTGGTTAGTAATAATGACATAAATAGTTAAGTCATTTAAAGATCCAAGAAGAGTTATTGAAATGGTAAAATTAAATAGAAATGGTTGATATACAGTAACCCTTGTAACCATCCTTGTTATGTTGATAGGGTTATGAATTTTTATTCCATAATGATTTATAATTAGTAGGTATAAGGTGTCAATGTCCCGAAAGTACATTAATCGACAAAATGCTCTAGGCATAGTGCTTTATACCTAAGAATAAAATTAGATAATTTACATAAATATGAAAATATTTGAAAAATATAGTTGACTTTTACAATATTATGATATTAAAATGAGTTTATAAGGGGCATTACTCATAAGCATCTATACTTATAAAGCAATGTAATAATTGAGATGTAGACATCTATTTTATCTATCTATTCTGTTTTTCTAAGCTTTCATTTCCTTTCATCTTATTCGGCTTTCAATCCAATTGTCTCACCTTTATTATTATCTAGCATTAATAATGCTACCAGAATAAAACGACGAAGTTAAAATTCAAATATTTAGCTTCGTCGTTTTGTTATGAGTCGGAAGACCTACGTAATATTAAATACTAGAACGGATTGGTTTTAATAATTATTCAAATAATATTTCCACTGTTATGAAAGAAATGATCAAGATCAAATACACCAGACATAACCATAGAATTGCTCTATTCAATATGGATTTGATTTTGTTAACATAATCACTGGTAACTGCCATTGTATTTGTGACCACAAATATAAATTGACATACTAGGAGAGTGAAAGGTACAGTACGAAATAAATAAAAATTAATTGATGTTAGTCGAAACAATTAAAATAAAGCAAAAACTAAGACTAAAGATAAAGCTTAAGATAAGCATAAGATAAGCATATGATAAAGCATAAGATAAAGCATATGATAAAGAAGGATATAAAAGAGAGAAGCCAATTGATATCGCAATCGGCTTCTCTCTTTCCTTCCTCACGGAGAAAGTCTGCTATGCAGGTTGTTTTCGTTCCTGGGAAGCTTATATATTTTTATGGAAGAGTAGGGTAGAAGAATCTTATTTTATAAAAGCTCTTTAATCTTATCCTCAACTAGGAACATGTCTGCTGTCGGCTCGAAACGCTCAACAACATTACCCTTACGGTCAATTAAGAACTTCGTGAAGTTCCATTTGATGCTGGGCTTGCTCGCATAATCGGGATCATCTGCTTCCAGCCTTGGAATTAATCTGGGAGCAATGGGGTGGGAGTCATCAAAGCCTGCAAACCCCTTCTGGCTGGTTAAGAATTTGTATAGCGGATGAGCATTCTCACCATTTACCTCGATCTTAGAGAAGGTAGGGAAGGAGATACCATAATTGGATTCACAGAAGGTGTAAATCTCTTCATCGGTACCGGGAGCTTGGTTACCGAATTGATTACAGGGGAAGTCCAGAACCACAAAGCCTTCG
Organism: Bacillota bacterium; assembly: GCA_023415655.1. Lineage (GTDB taxonomy): Bacteria > Bacillota > Clostridia > Lachnospirales > Lachnospiraceae > Lachnoclostridium. The sequence continues at coordinate 2,690 of JAEZKD010000127.1, forward strand.
TCGCTATACTTCTCGTATAAATCCTGAAGGTCGTCATATTGGGGGGTAAAGCCGCATTGGGTAGCTGTATTCACAATTAACAGGACCTTCCCCTCATATTCGGATAATGCAACCTCATCTCCATGTTTGTCAACTACTTTAAAATCATATAAACTCATATGCTCATTCCTTTCTTATATATATTTAATATATTAAATGACTACTTATTCTTAAAGTAACCGTAATAGCTTATTCCAATACGGTTAATCGTTTCGTATTATGTGCTGCAATTATTTGGATTTCAATAGATCGAGGATGTCAAGCTCTATACTCTCCGGAGTATCGGTAGGTGCATAGCGCTTCACCACATTACCATCTCGGTCTACTAGGAATTTGGTGAAATTCCACTTGATGCTGCTACCTAAGGTTCCACCCTTTGCTTTCTTCAGGTAACGAAATAATGGGTCTGCCTCCTTGCCATTGACATTTACCTTGGAGAATAAGGGAAAGGTTGTTCCATATCGGGACATGCAGAAGTCATGTATCTCCTCCATGGTTCCGGGAGCTTGATTGCCGAATTGATTACAGGGAAAATCAAGTACCTCAAAGCCTTGATCGGAGAGCTTCTCGTAAAGCGCCTGTAACCCTTGATACTGTGGAGTAAAACCGCAGCCGGTGGCTGTATTTACAATGAGTAGAACCTTTCCTTTAAAGTGACTCATCGGAACGTCTCTCCCTTTGGAATCTTTCATAATATAATCATAGAAACCCATTTGCGTTATCCTTTCGGTATATGAATTAATTACAATTAGATTGTATACTATCTAATACGATTTGTCAATACAAACAATGTAATTTTTTTTGTGATATGGCTGACTTGAAAATATTGGAAGCATGATATAGTATGAAGAGAGTAAAATTAGTGATGGCACTTTAGGTTATTTTATATTGCAACCGTTAGTTGACAAGGTTCAACCGGTGTTTGGTAGATATCAGTCGTAGCAACTGTTATGCTAAGAACTGGAGGTGGCATGATGTCATTAGGTCAAAAAATTCAAAAGCTCAGAAAAGAGAAGAATTTATCACAAGAAGCATTTGCTGATATCATGAAGGTGAGTAGGCA
>JAEZKD010000170.1 GCA_023415655.1 Bacillota bacterium
ATCTATAAAATTTTTTAATCATGATATCTAATCTTTTTTGGTTCATCGATATATAACCAATTAACCTTTTTATAATAGAAGAGAAAAGCAACCGTACTTAAAAACCAAGTGAGTGGATATGCCCAGAAAATCACTCGAATATCTTTTATCCTATCCACTATGATTGTGATATAACTAATACGTATCCCACACCAACATACAAGCATAACAATCATAGGTATCGTTGATTTTCCAGCTCCTCGTAATACACTCGCTAAGCAATGAGATAAGGCAAGTAAGAAGTAAAACAAAGCCTCTGTCCTTGCTTGCATCACACCAATTTCAATCACTTCAGGCTGGTCATTGAATAATCGAATGAATAATGGTGCGAAAATCCATAATATTGCGCCCACCGTTTCTGCTAATAAGGCACCGGTTAAGATTCCAAAACGCGCTCCTTTTTTGACTCGCTCATAATTTCTCGCACCGATATTTTGACCAATAAATGTCGTTAATGCAACCGTAAAGCTACTAATTGGTAAAAATACAAAGCCCTCCAATTTAAAATAACTTCCACATCCAGCCATCGCAATTGAACCAAACTTATTAATATTGGACTGAACGATGACGTTCGCAAAGCCGATGACAGAATTTTGGACTCCCGTTGGTATCCCCAACTTTAATATCTTAACGAGCATTTTTTTATGGATTCGGATATGGTTGAGTTCGACTTTATGGACACCCTCAACCTTCATCAGTTTCCTGAATGAAAGAATCGCACTCACAAATTGTGATATTACGGTAGCAATTGCTGCACCACTAACACCAAAGCCAAACACTGCAACGAATAATAAATCTAATACTACATTGATGATGGCTGATGTGATCAAATAATAAAGTGGATGTTTACTATCCCCAACTGCTTGGAAGATCCCCATACACGTATTGTACATAACAATACCAATACCACCTGCAAAATACAATCGGAAATATGTAATAGAATCTGGTAGCACATCTTTTGGTGTTTTCATCAGATTCAATAAAAATGGAGTCAGTCCCATACCTAGTACTGTAATCACGATACCTGCAACTAACCCAAAGGCAATCGTTGTATGCACTGCTATTCTAACTTTTTTCACATTTTTCTCACCAAAATAGCGAGCAATTACAACACCAGCTCCAACAAATATGCCACTGATAAAACCAGTAATTAAAAAAATTAAGCTACCTGAGGAACTAACTGCTGCAAGTGCATTCTTACCTAGAAAATTCCCTACAACGAGGGAATCGGCAATATTATATAACTGTTGAAATAAATTGCCCAAAAAGATTGGCATTGCAAATAAAATGATTTTTTTTGATATTTTTCCTTCGGTCAATGTCTTTACCTTCCTGTACGTTTCACATAATATGTATATCTATTAGATTGAAAACATATCCATGCGCTTATCCATAGTCAAATACTTCGCAATCATGTTCTCTGCTTTACTAAGATAGCACTTTCGTTCTTACATTTCAATCTAAATTATCTAGACTTTAAAGATCGAACAAATGTAAAAACTTCTGTGATAAATATACTTACGAAGATATATAGGTCATTTTGGTTTTTGTCTCAAAGTCAACCTACCTCACTCATTGTATAAGCTATTCTTCCACTTCTATAGTAAGTTATCAAAACAACCAATACATTCGCTCTCTTGATATCGAAAGTCCTAGTTTTTCTTGAAGCTTTAATGAGCTTTCATTCATTACCTCAACCTGACAAAATGGTATTAATCCCTGTTCTAACATATAATTAATCATTGTTTCTTCTAACTCTTGACCAAACCCATTTCTTCGATACTGTGGTAAGATTTCTAGAAGTCCCATACTACCTTCTAAGTGCTGGCCCACAAAACCGACCATCTGTTCCTGATAGTAACCGATAAAAAGTTCTCCACGACGAATGATATGCTTTAACTCCACTTCTGATAGTACCTTATAAAATTCTGCAATAACTTCATAATCCTCTAGAGAAGCAACTCTTATTTGAAGCCTTTTGTTTGAACTTATAGGATTTGTTCCCATGTAGACTGCTTGATAGCATTCAAGTTCAGGCAAGAGACCATATCGCTCACTAGCAAACTTAGCAATCTCTTTCTGAAATAAATTCATCAAGGAATAGTTACGATGTTCATATTTTTTTAGCCATTCCTTACCTGTTTCAGGATTGTCCGTTGTTAGCATAAATGTATTACTTCTCATATCTCGTAAAAATATTCCTTGCTCATTTTCTTCTAAAATTTCAGCTGTGCCACGTTTTATGACTTGAATCATTCCAGCATATAATATGTAATTTGATTCTAAATACAATTTATCACCACCAGTTTTTTATCCTTTTTTTCTTACCTTTGTTTTAAGTCATACCGAGCAACTAACTTTTTAGGATTTTCATATACTTCAAGTGCTTCAATACTGCCTTTAATCACACAAAAATCATCTCTAAGTTTATCAAATATCAAATTAAACTCTTGTTTGTTGCAGATTGTAATCGTCGAATGAAACACTGGATGCTTACACATTACTGTGTAAGCCCAACCATAATCACCTGAAAATTCATCTAATATCTCATGATAACCATAATAAAAATTAGTCAGTTCCAAAGAATTCGTAGGTGTCGCATATATAACATCTGTATCATGTTGTTTTCCATGTGAAAACACACCCAGTGAACAAAAACAAATCTCTATGGTAGCATTTCGGGAAGCATATTCAGATACCCATTCACATAATACTTTGATGTCTACATCTTCATAAGCTGCGATTGTAATATGCGGAGGCCAAGCTGTCGCATTGTCATAGGTTGTATTTTGTAACTTGGATGCCTCTACTTTCCATTTTTCAAGCATAGAATTTGTCTTTTCATCAAATCGTGCAACTACAACATGCTTTTGCATTTACTCTACCTCCAAATAATAATTGCTTTATATCTCTTATCCTTATCTAGCACTGATTGATAGATAATCAAAAATGAATGAACATTGACATCAAAGTCTAAACAAACATTTTCCTTAATTATACAATTCATAATTATCAGAAGTCAAATACAATGGATTCTATGTAAAACTTAATACAATATGGGCTACCAAATCCTTGGTAGCCCAACATTCCTTATTTTAAAAATGTGATATCAATATCACCTATAGCACTTCCAATACTAATTTTCCTCTCTCCTGAGTTCTTTGCCTTATACGCTATCATATGACTCACATCATCAACTACAATTTTGCCTATGGACACTGTTATATCATACGAATAATCCCTTGGCTCTCCTACCAAATTAAGATTAACATCTCCAGTAGCAATTCCTAAGTTGAAACGATACAAATCTGCATTTTCCATCGTAATGTCCCCTACTGCTAAGGAAATGCTTACATCATTCATATTAACATCCTTAAAATGAACATTACCGGTTGCTACTGACACGGTTGTATCATTAGATTTGATTCCTATTACCTGCACTTCTCCACAGTCATTGGCAATTTCAAGCTTTTCTAGGTTTGTATTTTCTGGTACGGTTATGGTAAGTGTTCCTGATTTTGTGATGTTCTTATCTGTCGTATCATAGTTAATAGCAAGCTTACCATTCTCATTCGCATAGGTTAACTCTTGTTGTTGCCCATAAAATGTACCATTCACTGCAAATACCTTACCAAGAACGACCTCAACATCAACCTTCCCCTCTAAAGAAAGATCGATCTTTGAAAATGAATCAATATCATATTCATGTATCTTCTTCTCGATCATGCTAGAATTAGTTGAGAGCAGTGTCCACACAGTGGAATTTACATCATCAGCTTCATAAAGCTTTAGATCGATGACTTCTCCAGTCACTCCATTAATCTGTAACTCAAGTCTTTTGCTATTACTTAGGTTCATGGTTGCTTGATAATATTTAACCTTCGACGCACTGTTTGCAGTGAACGTGATTGCCTGATTGGATTCATAGGAAGGTATCTTTTGTGCCTCTTTCCATACGATTTCTGCTGCTTGTTCCAAGGAAATTGTAAAACCATCCGTTGATCCACTTTCTAAGACTATCTGTTCACTTGGGCTGACACTATTCTTCCCTCTATCGTCAGCGTCCTTCTTATTGCTACTTCCAATTTCACTTAACTTAAGATCATTCTCTAATCCATTACTACTAGTTTGTGCCATCGAATCGCCATTGTTATCATTCTTTGTACTTTCGTCAGTATACTCTACCTTCGATAGGCTTCTTTTTTCTACCTTTTCATACCCACCATCAAGCCCATTCAGTGTCACTACTAAAATAAAAAGTCCAATGAATACGATTCCACTTGCTACGATACCTGTGATTAACTTATTTTTTTTCATCTTTCCTTCCTCCTTTGCAATAACAGAATAACCTGACTATGTTATTACATTTCAATCAAAAAGTAATCAAGTCGTAAAATAAATGGAAACCGTAGTTCCTTCTCCAAGTTCAGAGTCGATATTGATTTGTCCCTTGTGATACTCAATCACCTGCTTACACAACGAAAGACCTAAACCAACTCCACCATTCTTTCTACTTCTCATCTTATCCACACGATAAAATGGTTCTAATACCTTATTTAATTCACTCTTGTCCATCCCGATACCATTATCCTTGATTTGAATTAGAGTCCCATTCAGATATTTTAGAAATTTAACTTCTATATTCCCACCATCCTCTGAGGCCCTCATTGCATTCTCAATGAGATTCGAAAGCAACATCTCAATCATCTCTTTGTTACAGTTCATACACTCTGTCTCACTTAAGAAAGTGAGCGAAATCTCTCTCTGAGCAACTCGTAAATCAAATAAATATTTCATATTCTTAATCAAATCGCTCACCTTAACTTCCTGATATTCAATATGTTCTTCTCGAATGCGTGCCATCATAAGTAAGGTCGTAACTAGTTTATTCAATCGATTGATCTCTAATGATGTATTATGTAGAACTTCATATCGTTCTTCCTCACTTACCTTTGCCATACTTAAATACTGGATATATCCGTGAATTGCCGTCAATGGCGTTTTCAGTTCATGTGCCATATTATCAACTAGCATTTTTCGATGATTGCTTTCATTTTTTAGTGCTTCTATCTTCTCTTTTATGCTCTGACTCATTTTATTAAATTGCTCCGCAAGCTCGCCTAACTCATCCTTCGAATTAATCTGAACACTCTCACTATAGTTCCCCGAAGTAATATTTTTTGTGACCGCCGATAATATACTGAGTGGTTTCATAATCCTTTTAATACTTAACCATAATACCACGGCTAGAACTAGCATAAATGCAATATCTATAATTATGGTGATCTTAATCATATTACTTTTTGAATCTAGCAAATATTGAATGGAGGAAGCTACCACAATAGTATAGGATTGATTAGGTTTTGGTAATTTACTAGACACAAATAAATACGTCTGTCCATTGACTTCCCTCATCAAAATATTTTGACTGAGCTCATCAACCTCGAGCTCTTTTCGTTCTCCCAGGATTAACAATTGACTATCGCTAAACAAATTCCCGTTATTCCATAATTCGAGATAAATACCTTGGTCCATATAGTAATCCTGATAAATTGAAAAGTTATTGCTGATGGCATCATAAGTTAGCGTACCACTCCCTTGCATACTATTTAGATCTCTAGCAAAAGAAGAACATATGAATTGTTGGTCTACAGCTGCACGATCTTTTACATTTTTTAATTCTTCACGAAAGCTTAATTGAACTACAAGAAAAACCGCAACATTTAAGAAAACTACCGATATAGTGAGTGTCAAAATAAATATCTTTTGCCAAACCTTCATTGCTTAGACCTCCAGACGATACCCTAATTTATAGACAGTCTTGATTGATTGCTCCAATGATAATTTTTTTCGTAGTTTTTGTATATGTACATCTACAGTTTTGGTATCCCCATAAAAATCGTATCCCCAGGCTTTTTCAATCAAGGTATCTCTACTTAACGCTAGGTTCTTATTTATCACAAGTACCTCTAAAAGGTTGAATTCTTGAGGTGTTAAGTCCACGGGACATCCATCTTTTTTTACAACCTTACTCGATAAGTTAATCTCCACACCATTTACAATTGTGACATCTTCATTGATTTTATGTCTTCTAAGAACTATGTTAATTCTTGCGATTAGCTCAAGCATCTCAAATGGCTTTACAAGATAGTCCTCCGCTCCTGAAGTTAAGCCATGAACCTTATCCTCAATACTGTCCTTTGCTGTAATAAATATCGTAGGAACTCCCTGAATCTGCTCCATCACTTCAAAGCCAGAATAAAATGGCATCATGACATCCAAAAGAATCAAATCGTATGGATTCTTCTTAATCTTATCCATCGCTTCTTTTCCATCATAAGCTTGATCCACTTGATGACCAACCATCACAAGATTTCTTTTCATCATATCATTAATCATTTCTTCATCATCAACAATTAAAATACGCGCCATACTATAACCATACCTTTCCAGATATCTTCAACTTTGTGCTAATCCATCGACTGACAACCAATTGATGTATTTATCATTGATTATACACGAAAAGGTTATGAAGTTGTAAAATAATTGGATTCTTTTACTGAATTTATATGCATTTCTTTCTTATTACACAAGCAAGAAAATATACAAGCAAGAAAATTGCAATACATTTACTAGTACATAAAAACTCTCAAAAGCATTCTGTTTAAAGATGCTTTTGAGAGTTCATAAAAAGCTCGGGACGGGCTAATTTACCTTTTAATAAAATACAATGCACTCATGATCTAAAATCAGCTATTCTTTCGAATATATACTTGTAACGCTTTTATCATAGTTAACATGGTAAAAATCGCAACAACAATGAGGGTAACATTTAAAACTTGCATTAAAACTGCATAAAATGATATAACTGAATATTGATACATCGATTTCTCCTCTCATTTTAAATTTAATGTAATAATCAATCTAAGCTATTAGCAACAAGCAACCGGGCACAGTCACCTAGATGATGATGAATTCTCCTTTTTACTTATTGATATATCCGTATCCTGCGAATTCAGCACCATAGTTTTTATTTAATAACTCTAATATCTGCTGATTTTCTCCCACATAATTGATAATCAATGTGTCTTTCTTAAAGAAATGCGGGTACGATACCCATGAGATTTCTACTTCCTTACCCGGCATAGAAATACTAGAACCACCTTTATCAATATACGTCGAATCCTTCTCCATATCCTCATTCGAAGCATATTCGTAGATGCTAATAATCTCATCTCCAATGAATATTGGCTTACGGGCTACAGAAAGAAAACTGGAGGTATCAAGATCTCCCTCCTTGTATTGAATTTGGTTATCATCCAGTATTTCTAGAAAAGAAATATAGTCAGTTCCATTCTCTGTTGTTTTTTTCGAACATGAAGTCAAAATCAGTAAAGAAATGAGTAGAATACTAAGTTTCTTCATGGTGACGCACCTCCTAAAGAATTCATACCCTGTCTTATCAATTGCTTCTTTAGCTATTAGACGAAATGACAGCAAAAAAGTTTCGATGAATCAATGATATCAGGGCTTAGAGTTTAGCTTTTCTCTAGATTTTCCCAAATATCTAGCTTCAATTATAGCATCCCATTCTATGTTTTACAACAAATTACAAAGAAATTTCACAATGCAATTTCGCCATAAAGCCAATTCACTTATCATGAAAAAATCCCTAGATGGCTTGATTTCTCAAGATACCCAGGGAAACTACTATTCATAGAATTTATCTTTCCATTTATCTCTTAATTACAGGGATCCATATTTCACTTTTGTAGTCAGCAGAACTTAAGTTTCCATTGGAGTACCACTCAATTTCTGCTGCCTCTGCATGTTCATAACCAGACGTAGGAAACCATTCAGAAAAAATCCGTCCCCATACCTCTGCCATAGCTGTAGGCATAGGACCGACGATTTCAAATATTGCCCAGGTTAGAGATGGTATTTCAAGCTTACATAAAGATTCGGGAGCCTCTTTTTCTGTTATGGTAGCAATGTAGTAGTCGGTTGTATTATCTTCATACATCCCGCTATACACTCCAACTAATTCCTTTCCAAGTCCAGTAATTTGTGAAAATATCTCTCTCGGCGTTTCGCTCCACATCTTACCGATATTCTCACCTAAGCCTTCAATATGTGAAAACCTCTGTTTCACACCTACAACCGTAAATGCTGTTTTTTGCTCGATTCTGTAATTCATTTCAACCACTCCTTTTAATGATAAGGTGAAGGTTACGCGAGGATATGCTTTTAGAGAGATACCTTTTTCTCTCGCTTTTGAAGGTGTGATTCCATGCATTGCAACAAAAGCACGCGAAAATGAATCAGGGGAGTTATACCCATACTTTAAAGCAATATCAATAATTTTTTCATTCCCATCTTGCAGCTCAAAAGCAGCTAACGTTAGTCTACGACGCCTTATATACTCCGATAAAGGTATCCCTATTAAGCTAGCAAACATGCGCTGAAAATGATATTGAGAACATAATGCTGTCTGTGCAATTTTTGCATATTCAATTTCACCGTCAAGATTATTTTCTATGTAATCGATGGCATGTTTCATGTATTCAAGCATTTTCCTATACTTCTCCTTTCATGTAAGCATAGCAAAGTTCGAAATTACAAACCCGATAATTTTTGCAAGTATTTGTCGGTTACTTTATAACAACCCAAAATGAGGGCTTTCCATCACTGATTTCATTTCACATAAACAAAATGGATGTCCTGCTGGATCAAACATTACTTTCCATTCATCCGAATATTGATTTGCTGCGATTGTTGCCCCACATTCTACTGCATACTGAACTGCCTTTTCTAAATTATTCACTGCAAAATCTATATGTGCCATTTGCTGCTGAGCTCCTGGTTCTTCTGGCCACACTGGTGGTTGATACTCAGGATTTCTTTGAAATAAGATACTAGGATAGCTTCCTTGATTCGTTCCTTTAGCATATACACATGCCCAATCATCCCCCATCAACATTACTTCCCACTTAAGTAACGTCGCATAAAATTTTGCTAATTCATGCGGCTCTTTGGAATCCACTGTAAATGAGTACATCTTAATTTTTAGTTCTTCCTCCATAGCACTAATACCTCCTTAATAAAAATTTCATATCCTTTAGATAAATGAATTAAACATTCCATGCCAATTACAGTACGCATAGATATACCCATGTCCCTTCTTTGCAAATCGAACTGATATATCCTGTTCTGGATAAAGTTTTACAATCTCAACATTACCTGATGTTACATACGCGACAAATGATATATAATGCTTTTTGTCCATCGGATGATTAAGCATTATATGATATTCATTTTCTACAGTTTCAATATGGATCAAATGATTCTCATCGCATTCCTCGACTTCTTGTTTGAACAACGTAATTCCACAACATGAAAAGCTGCCTGAACCAACAGAAGCTATTATATTTCCACAAATAGGGCAAACATAGAATTCTGTTTTTTTCATATTGCTGGACTGATTTTTATTTTCCCTATAGTCCCCCGTCATTAATTCAGCAATTGATATGCATAATGCTTTCGATAGATCTTCGATAATCCCAATGTCCGGAAGACCTTTTCCTGTCTCCCATTTTGATATGGTTTTATCACTCACATTTATCTTTTGTGCAAGCTCTTTTTGAGTAAGCTTTCTTAATTCTCTCAACTCTCTTATTGTCTTTCCTGTCACATAACTCATAATATAAGCTCCTTTTATTATTATAAGTTAATTCTATCGTAACAATCTTTTCATTACAATCTACGTACCGTAGAGCAATATAATCGCATCTTTAATAACTATAGCAGCATTATGTTAACATGTTTAATACTCTAGCTAAAACATTATCCCAAGGTCTTGACTCAATCACTGGTATACCGTTCTGATTGCAAGTATCTGCAAGCCACTTCCCATATGCAATACTTATTTCGGCTCTATATTGTTGTAATTCTCCACCTTCTCTTGCTTGATAATTCTGTAGTATTTGATTGACGTCTGGCTCATTTACAAAAATTGATTTGACCTCTGGATGATCAATGAATTTGATAAGCTCCGGATGAAGAAAGTCCCCTTCAATGATAATTGGTAATCTATCTTCAATATGTCGAACTACAAGCTTTTTCAATGCTGGCATCATTTCTTTGCTTACATCAATCAGCCAATTCACATTGTCATCTACTCCTATATCCATCCAATTAACACCGGTGCTCCAATAATGTATCGCTGGAAATTCTTCCTTTGTTGTCACTGCTTCTATTAATAGTTCGACATCATCTACTTCTAGTACATTTACTCCATAGAATCGAGCAATTTCATAGGCTACGCTGGACTTCCCCATTCCTGAAGCTCCACCAATCAATAAAACGGTCCAATTACGAGTACTATTCATTTCTTACCTCCTGTAACAAGCAGTCTAGCGGTATTTATTAATTGTTTCATCGCTCCACACATGAGCTTCAATATAACGTTCTGGACCATATTTCCCATCATCATTCCAATTCTGTGGTAATCCATACTTCTCAATGATTCTTAATATTTCATCATAAGTATAAAGCTGTTTACGATATTCCTTTCCATCGTTAATCAATGGACTAAATGTTGGCATAGAATCGCCGTATGTAAATGAA
>JAEZKD010000260.1 GCA_023415655.1 Bacillota bacterium
GAATAATAGTGATTTACACACTGATAGCATTCTGGTAGCGCACTCAATCGCTCCACCGGATCTCCCACCGCTACATACCAGTTGATTTGTTCCTGCACTGGAAGTAAAGCTCGTTTTATATGCTCCATACTATTTTCTATTAGCTCTGTCATCTTTTCCTTTTCAGCCTTTATCAATACACCGTAAGAATTTACATTACAACGAAAGAGGACGAACTGTGGATGTCTTAGAAAATAGTGAAGAATCTCATCCTGGACTTCCACAAAGCCATCCATCTCTTCTTTGATATGGCTCTTATTCTTTTCCTGCAAAGAGAATAACACTAGATTATAGCAGGAGGCATCTATTTCAATTAATAGCTTCCCCGCCTCTTCATAGATTTCCTTTACCGATAGTTCCCCTTCAAATATTTGTTCAAAAAATCTTCTACGAGAAAACTGCTCATACTCATGCATCTCATTTTGGAACATAACTTGATAATCCGTTTGCTTTACATCCTGTTCAATTTTATCCTTCAATTCAAGAAGAGTATTTCTAAGAGTTAACTTCGTGATTGGCTTTAGTAAATACTGTTCTACACCCACGTTAATTGCCTGTCTTGCATATTCAAAATCATCATATCCACTAATTATGATAATCTTCATTTTCGGAAACTCTGCATTTACAATACGACTAAGTGATAAGCCATCCATAAAAGGCATTTTAATATCCGTAATTAGCACATCCGGCTTTAACTTACGTATAAGTGGTAGCGCAATTTCTCCATCTGCTGCCTCCCCTACCAAGCGATATCCATATTGCTCCCAAGGAATGTTACCCTTAAGTCCCTCTCTGATTACTGTTTCGTCTTCGACTAAAAAAACTTTTAGCATATCAACATCGCTCCTTACTAATATGTCCTATCCTTCAAATACAAACTCACATTGTACTTTGTAAAAACCTTTTCCGAGATGTAATAGGCTTTATCTACCTTCTCCCCTCGTTCCAAAGTTTGAATTACTTTCTCAATAGAAGGGCCTTGTTCCGGGTTACATTCAATATCAACATTGATAATCCCATTTTCCACCATTTGAAGCGCTGACTTTACTGCATCAAAAGAGATTACAATGATATCTCCATCTACTCCTGTAGAAAGCCCTGCTTTGTGAATTGCCTCCACTGCCCCAAATGTCATATCGTCGTTTTGCGACACTACCACATCGATATCCGGATACTTTTTTAGGAGATTTTCCATGACCTCATATCCCTTGGCCGTAGTATACTCTGCATCTACTTGCTCTAAGACCAACCAATTATCATGCTTTTTAACAATAGAATTAAAGCCATCTGTCCTTCCAATCACAGACGTTGAACCCTCTGTACCCTGAAGAACTACGATATTCGTCTTCTCCTTTTCCCTACCTTCAGTTTTTAGATAATTCTCTAACCACTTACCAGCATTCTCACCCTCTGCTAAAAAGTCAGACCCTATCCAGGTAGTATAAAGACTCTCGTCTGAAACTTTCACCTTTCGATCCATCAGTATAACTGGAATATGGGCATCCTTTGCCTCTTGTAGCACAGTATCCCATCCAGTCTCCATAATCGGAGAAAACACTATATAATCCACCTGCTGAGAAATGAAACTTCTGATTGCTTTTATCTGGTTTTCTTGTTTTTGTCTTGCATTATCAAAAATGAGAAAATAACCATTCTCTTTAGTAAATACATTTTGTATAGATGTTGAATTGGCCGTTCTCCAAACTGATTCACTGCCAATCTGGGATACCCCAACTACGATTAGACTTTTATCTACTGGGGTAAACTTATCTTCACTCTCTTCTATCGTAAGATTTCTTTCACAACCAGTCAGCAATACAAATAATAAAGCACACATTAACGTTATGTATCTTATTTTCCTCATAGTTACCAACCTCCCTTACATCCTCTTTTAAAAAGCTTACGCTTCCACCTTATTTTCTATTTTTATGGCTGGAATTGTAATCTCTACAATGGTTCCTTTACCCTTTTTCGATTGAATCTCCATACCATATTCTGCACCGAAATACATACGAATTCGTTCGTTTACATTGGCAAGGCCAAATCCCTTTTCATGCTCCTTACCTGAATGCCCTATCTCGTCTCGTAATTGTTCTAATTCGTCCTCCTCCATACCTATACCATTATCACGAACCGCTATACGAATTACATTACCATCCTTTTCTCCATTGATATGGATATATCCTTTTGCCCTCTTATATTTGATGCCGTGATAAAGCGCATTTTCCACCAACGGCTGTATTGTTAGCTTCAGAATCTGATACTCATACAAGACCTTATCAATTTGTATATCGTATTCCATAATATCCTGATATCGCATTTTCTGGATTTCTAGGTAACTACTAATATGTTGCTCTTCTTCTTTTATGGAGATAAATTCCTTGCCCTTACTAAGAACAAGGCGAAAGAAATTCGAGAGTGTAACAACCATGTTAACAGCTTGATCTGGTTCATTGCCCTCAATGAGCCAAATGATAGTATCAAGTGTATTGTATAGAAAATGAGGGTTAATCTGCTCCTGTAACAAGCGAAGGTCCAACTGTCTCATTTTCCTCTCATCCTCTTTGACTTTATCTACTAAGGTCTGAATATTGTCTGCCATATTATTAAACCCATGTGCGAGTACTGCAATTTCATCATGAGTATTTACTGTAGCTCTTGCATCAAAATCACCTTCTGCAACCTTCTCCGTCGCTCTATATAGTACCTTAAGAGGGTGAAGGATTCCAGATACGATCACCAGGGTAATTACTGTGATTAAAAATACAAGTAGTGCAATGAGGATGATACACAATACAATAAAATCATCAAT
>JAEZKD010000286.1 GCA_023415655.1 Bacillota bacterium
ATTTTATGCTAACCGACTAAGGCATAAGAAAGGTAACTTATAAGGAGGGGAGCGTAAGATATAGCAGCTCTTTCATTATGCAAGAATTGACATATATGATCTAAAATTCAAGTAATACCAGTAGCAAGTGAGACCACTTCACTTAAAAGTGAATTCTACCTTAGTTAAAAGTGGTCAACCGAGTGGTTTTATCATGCTTAATCAGGAGGAGACCATTGTTAGGATCAAGGTTACCTCACTCTCCAAAGAAGTTAAGATATATACGTTAACAATCATTAAAAACAAAACGTCAATGCCAACCATAAGAGCAAGTGCTTGTATGGATACAACAAAGAAAGTTGTGATTCAAGGGAATATAAGTACTGGCTACGGTCAAACCATTACTGCTAAAGTAATTGATCCCAATGGAAAGGTTGACTTTGTGGGGACAACAGTAAGCACAACAGGAGGCCGCTTTGAAGTTAACTATCAATTAAGCAACCAAAGTAAAGGAAAATACATGGTTAAAGTCAGTGGCTATGGTGTGAAGGAACCAACATCAACTAAATTTTACTACCTGACTGATGTTTGGTTAAAAAGCCTTACACTGAGTGATATTAGTCTATCACCTGTATTTAAGCCAGAGATCACAGAATATACAGCAATCGTTGATGGGAGCTTTGACACCTATACGGTGACACCAGAAGCGATAGAGGGTGCAGAAAAAATTATTGTTAACCAACAGACGGTTGATAGTTCAAAAGCATCGTTACCAATTTATCTTCGTGAAGGGAAGAATAAGTTGAAGGTCACAGTATATGCTCATAATAATGATCTCGTAAAAACCTATACCATCACCATTAAGAAATTAAAAAAGGTACCAAGTTTAACAGCGAATGCAAAGCTAGACAATGAAAAACAGGTTTTAATTCAAGGGAATACAGGAATGAAATTCAGCTTAGCATTGCCTGTATTAATAACAGATCCAAACGGTAAGATTGAATATGCAAACAATATCAAAACAGCTAGAGACGGGAGTTTTCAACTCTCCTATGCAATGAAAAATACGACCATAGGGAATTATAAGGTATCAGTTGGTGCATATGGTCTAGTACTTCCAGCGGTAACCTACTTTACATACCAGCCAATGGTTGATTTGTTAGACCTAAGAATAGAATCTACCTCCCTGTATCCAACCTTTGATAAGAACCAGTTAAATTATAGCAGTAGCGTTGATAGTACGACAGATTCTATACGTGTTCTAGCAACAGCCGTGGATCCAGAAGCCAAGATAACGATAAATGGTAGTAAGGTCCTAAGTGATCAGGAATCGACAAGCATTGCACTTTCGGAGGGAGTCAATCATATCTTTGTTGTTGTTACACGATATGACGTATCAAAAACGTATGAGATCCTTGTGTACAAAGAGGAACACAAACAACCAGAACGATCATCAGATGCCACGCTATTATCGATAGAGTGCGATGCACGTATCACTCCTGAATTTGAACCTTCAATTACGAATTACACCACAACGATTTCGGCATTGCAGTACGAAGTCATTTATGTAGCTGCGATTGCGAATGATGAAAAAGCAATGGTATTTGTGAACGACATTCCATGTGGGCAAGATGAAAGCATTCCAATTGAGATAACAGGAGCAATAAACCTTCCAATTACAATTAAGGTAGTCGCAGAAGATGGAACCGTAATGCATTACAACATTATGGTTACTGTGGAGGAAGGGATGAATGGATGAGAATAGCACACAAATCTACGAAATAAACTACGAAATTATTAGAAAGAAAGAAGTTAATTCAAAGAATTGTATGTTATCATTTAATTAAATCCTATTTTTACAAAATACTTTACAAAATAAAACAGCATTTGTATAATTTAACTATTTCCAGGAAATTAGTGGATGAATTTGATGTTGGTAAAGCAGTGAAACCATTAAGCATTACTGCCTATAGACTTGTTGTAAACTTATTTTGATCTTTCTTACGAATAAAACGTGAGGGAGTTCGTCTTTCATCAAGGCCTACATGAGTATAAAAAACTTAGAATGTATGCTTTCATAAAAGAGAGTAAGTTGAGAGAAATTTAACATGTTATATGGGTAAATAATGACTGAAAATTAGAAATAATTTATATTAAATTCCCACTATTAACTTACTAATCACAAAAGGAGTAAAGTATGCAAAATATTAATATCAGGGGGATTGAAGTTTATCATCCAGAAAATCAAGTGGATAATGACTTCTATATTGAGCACTTCAGTAAGCAAGGAAAGGATATTCAAGGACTATTAAACCATGTAGGGCGTAATACAAGATACATAATTAATGATGACAAAGAAAATACTTTAACAATGGGGATTGAAGTAGCAAAAAAGGTATTAGTTAGTGCAGGACTTGAGGGTAAGGACATTGATATGATATTGTTTTCCTCTCAATTCCCGGAATATACGATGCCAAGTCAAGCATTAATTGTGCAGCATGAAATCAACGGAAAAGAAGATACTCTCTGCATGGATACGAATGTAAATTGTGTAGGACTTTTGGTTACGTTAGAAACCACGGTCAGAGCTATGCTCGGAAATCCATATGTAAATAGAGCGTTGATCATTGGTTCTGATTATGCATCGGTACATTGTAAGGATACGGATGAGCTTACATATGCACAGTTTGGTGATGGTGCGGTTGCACTCATTTTAGAAAAAACAGAGAGTCAAGAACCAAGTGGTTTTGTTGATAGTATCTGTAAGGCCAACGGTTCGACTTGGGAACTTGTGAAATACCCTGCATGTGGTATGTCAAATATGTATAAAGAAAACCTTGAAAATACAGATAAATATATTGATTGGACACCTTTTGATGGTATGTTTTCCGTTGATTATGCGGTGAAGTCAATTGATACCTTACTAACGAGAAATCATTTAAAAATAGAAGATATTGATACTTATTGTTTCTCACAATTTGTAAAACCATTTATTGATAAGGCTTCCAGTGATCTTAAGGTAGATAAAAATAAATTTGTTTATATTGGTGACCATTATGGATATACTGGGACTAGTAGCCCATTTATTGCACTTTACGAAGGAATTCAAAGTGGTAAAGTAAAACGAGGCGACTTGATCTGTCTTTGGTCAGTAGGAATTCACTGGACTACTTGCACGGTACTATTGAGATATTAATAAAGAAAACTACGATATTATTATAGTTAAAACAAGATGAGCCAGCAAGCTGGCTCACTTGTATGAATAAGACTCTGATACTACCGAGTAAGGCTGTATCAGAGTCTTAAAATATATTAATACTTAAAATACTTACGATTTGGTATTATTAGGTTGCATATGTATAGAGCTTATTAGAATTATTTAACAATATCAAAATTCTGTAATCCAACTGCGTTACCTAATCGTCTTAATTGCATTCCCATAACAACATTACCAGTGCAGTCAAAAACTACACTTTTAAAGCCATCGTTCTTATACATTTCCAAACAAGCCTGTAGCATTTCTGTCATATTGTTTGCAGTTACCTTTAATTTAGTACAATCAAATTTTAAATCATATTCCTTTGGATCAATAGATTTCACAATTTTAGTGTAATCTACCACAAAATCATTAGCATCTTCGGGAGCAAAATCCCCTGAAACTGAAGCATAAACCGTTTTTTGAAGCTTTTCCAACTTTAAAAAGAATTTGCTGTTATCACTCATTGTGTTCTCCTTATAATATAAGTATTAACTACTGGAAGAAAATGTAGTTACCAAATTATACTATGTCTGAGAGTTTTTGTAAATCAATTCATAGAAATCGTATAAATATTCGATAAAAAATGGAGAAAGTAACGTTATTCTAATTGACAATCATTGTAAATAATTATAAAATAGTATTAACGATATCCAAAATCTAACAAATAAGGAGGTGAGAGGAATGGGTGATAAGAATCCAAAAAAGGTTCCAAAGAAGAAAGGTTCTGCTACGAATTCAACACAGTCTTCAACAAAGAAAAAATAGTACATAAATCCCTCTACTTAGGCAGAGGGATTTTTCATGTAAAAAAGTAGAATGTATAACGTTTCTTTCGACGTTCACTAAATAAGGTTTATGAAGGTATTATGCCACAATTTGGAACTATACATTGGAAACATACCTTTTTATAATAATAAAGTAGTCTTTCGGACATTCTAAGATAGAAAATCCAAGAGATCAATTTTATAGTTATGGAGGAACCCAGATGTTAAATTCAATGTTATATCCAAGAATGACAAAAACAAGAAGAGCATTATGCTTGGATGGTATGTGGGAAATGCAATTAGATCCCGAAGCAAAAGGAAAGCAGGAGAATTGGAGCAATGGATTGCCAAATCCTCTTAGTATACCAGTCCCAGCAAGTTTTAATGACTTTTTTACCGATAAATATACAAGAGAATATGCGGGTGATTTATGGTATGAAACTGATGTATTCGTACCTGAAGAATACAAAGGAATGGAATTAGACCTTCGATTTGCAGCAGCAACTCACCGTGCAACGGTATTTGTCAATGGTGTGGAAATTTGCTCTCATGAAGGTGGCTTTCTACCTTTCTTAGCTCGTTTCACTGAGGTAGCAAAATACAATGAATATAACAAGGTTGTAGTATTACTCAACAATGAGTTGAGTGAAACAAGTCTACCAGCAGGAAAGACAATTACATTATCCAATGGAGTAAAGATGTGTAAGCCATATTTTGATTTTTACAACTATGCTGGTTTACAACGTTCTGTTCATTTATTAGCAACTCCAAAAACAAGCATCCATGATTTTAGTGTCATTCATCACATTGATGGTGCGAATGCCAAAGTGGATTATAAAATCGTAGCTGTAAATGCTGATCAGTGCACAGCTAAAATTACGGTATATGATGAGGACTGCAAGGAAGTTGCAACGGTTGAAGGGTTGGAAGGAACCATCGAAATTCAGAATGCTAGATTGTGGAAGGTATTAGATGCATATCTTTACAAATTTGTAATTACCTTAGAACAAAACGGTAACGTGGTTGATGAGTATGAGCAAGAAATTGGTATCCGTACTGTGGAAGTAAAAGGTACAGAAATCTTAATCAATGGAAGTCCAGTATACCTAAAAGGCTTTGGCAAGCACGAAGATAGCGATGTTGTAGGCCGTGGTTTTAACATTGGCATGATGAAACGTGACTTCGAATTAATGAAGTGGATTGGTGCTAACTCCTTTAGAACCTCTCATTACCCATACAGTGAAGAAATCTATCAGATGGCAGACCGTGAAGGGTTCTTAGTGATTGATGAAGTTGCTGCTGTTGGATTTATGGAAAGCTTAATGAACTTTATGGATGCAAGCTCTGGTAAGGTGACTCCATTCTTTGATAAAGAAACAGTTCCACAGTTATTAGAGAATCATCTTAATGCATTAGAAGAGTTAATAACAAGAGATAAGAACTATGCATGTGTGGTTGCATGGAGCTTGTTAAATGAGCCTGATACACTTGCAGAAAGTTCAGTACCATACTTTAAGCAAGTATTTGAAAAGGCACATGAGCTTGATCCACAGAAGCGTCCAAGAACGTTTGCGTTATTGATGAGCTCTACACCATCCAAGTGTAAATGTTATCAGTTTAGTGATATCATCTCCTTAAATCGTTACTATGGTTGGTATGTGAAGGGTGGCAATGAAATTGTTGACGCAGAAGTAGCCTTCCGTGCAGAAATGGATGAGTGGAAGAACTTAAACTTAAACCTTCCATTTATCTTTACAGAATATGGTGCAGACACCTATGCCTCCGAACACAAATTACCAAGCGTAATGTGGAGCCAGGAATATCAGAATGAATATCTTGATATGTGCCATAGAGTCTTTGATTCCTATGATTTTGTGAAGGGTGAGCAGGTTTGGAACTTCGCTGACTTCCAGACAACAGAAGGTATCATGAGAGTCAATGGTAATAAGAAAGGTATCTTTACAAGACAAAGACAGCCAAAGGATGCAGCGTTCTACTTTAAGAAACGTTGGGAAAGCTTGCCTTTAAACTATAAATCGAACTAGAGAATAGTAATTCACTGCTCTTATGGTTAGAGCATCCTTATCCTTTTTGAAGCAATGCTTATGGAATGTTGGATGTACCATAGACAAAGCATAACAAAAAGTGATACAATAATAAAATCTGAAAAAAGGAACAATAGGAGATTACAGTGAAGAAACTATTATTATTTCAAGTAGAAAACCCAATGAAAGTAAAGCAAGCAGTTGCTACGATGCGACTTCGAGTAGAAGTGGTACCAGTAGAAAAATACAATTATCTAATTTCTGATTTGGTTGCAGGCAATACCGTGGAGGTTCCTGTGTATGAAGGAGAGACACCGACAGAAAGTTTACTTCTAATGTGTGGCTTAAATAATTCTGAAATTGATCAAGTCTTAATGAGATTACGGAATCAAAAGGTTACTACCACCTATAAAGCCATGTTAACTCCAACGAATTCAACCTGGAATCCATTAATGTTATTTGCAGAGATGGAACAGGAAAGAAAAGAAATTGAAGAAAGACGTAAGAGCTTGCAGTAACAAAAACTAGAGAATATATATAAAGGCTATGCCTACGATGAGAAAAAAATCATGGTAGGCATAGCCATTTTTAATTCCTAGGAAACTGTGTTTCCTAGGAATTAAAAATGCCCTAAAAAACAGGACAACAATGCACACTCGGGGGATACCCAACCTCGGCGCGGGAACAAAGTGTGCTATGAGAGATTTTAATCGTGAGAGTGTGCAAAGCACACTTTGTTCTGAGCTAGATTTGAAACATCAATTGAAATACGAATAGCCTCTACCATAATACAAGAATTAAACATATCTACATTATAACAAACAAATAATAATAATGTTTATAAATATATAGACAGAATTTAAAAAATAGTGTAATATAAGAAAAAGAAGATTATAGTAATTAATTTGACTTGTCATAGAAAAAAGAAAAGCTAACATCAAAACGTACGTATTAAAAGGAGGAAGATAAGTATATGATATGGAATTATTCCGTTGATGAAATTATAAATGGTTATGTAGATCGTAAGGAATGCTATCTCTGCATAATGTGTGAGAAGTGCTTTGAAAAAGGAAATATCTATCCCATCGAAGAACAGCTATACGATGCCTATGGAGCAGTAAAACATCATATCAAAACAAAACATAAGAGCGTATCGGCCTATTTATTGCAACAAGAGATTAATCTTACTGGAATAACCCAAGTGCAACAAGAAATCCTAGGAGCACTCTTAGCTGGAAAGAATGACAAGGATATCTCATCTCAACTTGGAATTGCAGCCTCTACCGTTAGAAATCATCGATTTAAGCTAAGAGAAAAGGTAAAGCAAGCAAAATTATTCTATGCGTTGATGGAATCACTGGAAAGAGAAACAGAGAATAAGATTAGTGCAAGTGATCAAGGAATGATTGAGGAAATTCATGGAACTGCTACTATGGTAGATTTTCGTTATAATATCACTAGTAAGGAACGTGAAAAGACAATTGAAACGTATATGGAGAAGGGTGGTACATTACGACAATTTCCAGCAAAAGAAAAGAAAAAAATCATTCTTTTGGGAGAAATCATAAAGCAGTTTGAACGACAAGTGGAGTACACGGAAAAAGAAGTCAATGATGTGTTAAAGCGTATCTATGCAATCGACTATCCAACGATACGAAGAGCTTTGATTGAATATGGATTTATGGAACGTACGATGGATTGTACCAAATATCATGTAAAGGAGTTATAACCATGGAAGATCAAGAAGTATTCAAACGCTATCTCACGACTGATTCTAAGCTGAAACAATATCCTTCGAAAAAGCCCCTTCGAATGATGGCACTTGCATGGATGGCGTCACATTTTGAAATGAATCAAATCTATACAGAAAAAGAGGTGAATGAGATTCTTAAGTCTCACCTTGCGTTTAGTGACCATGAGCTTTTACGTAGAGAGTTATACACGTATCATTTTATGGACCGAAAGAAGGATGGTTCTCAATACTGGCTCGAAATACAACCATAATAGATGAAAGGGATGTGAGACCAAAATTTGCTGGTTGAAAATAGGATAAGGTGGGAGTAGTATAATGATATAAATTAGTAGTAAGGAAGTATTTAATGATTACAAGAACTTTTGTGATAAAAGGTGATATTTGCTTTAGTAAGTCAGTGAAGGAATTATGCACCTATGAAAATCATTATTTAATCTGTGAAGATGGAAAATGCAAAGGAATACATGCAAGTATTCCAGAACAATATAAAGAGGTTCCAATCCATGACTATACTGGACAATTAGTTTTACCGGGCTTGATTGATTTGCATGTTCATGCCTCTCAATATGCATTTCGAGGAATTGGAATGGATCTTGGATTGCTTGATTGGCTCGAGCAAAGAACCTTTCCAGAGGAAAGTAAATTTAAAAACATGGAGTATGCAAAAGAAGCATATTCAATTTTTGCGCAAGACTTGTTACACAGTGCAACAACAAGGGCAGTCATTTTTGCTACAATACACACGGACGCTACGATGGTTCTTATGGATTGTATGGAGAAGACGGGGCTTAAGACTTATGTTGGGAAGGTAAATATGGACCGTAATAGTCCACGTGATTTGATGGAATCAAGTGTAGAGGACTCTGCAAAGGAGACAATTCGTTGGTTGCAAGCATGTAAGAATCTCTATACCAATACAAAACCAATTTTAACACCTCGTTTCATACCAAGTTGTACGGATGAGTTGATGCAGGAATTAAAACAAATACAGCTTCAGTATGATTTGCCACTTCAGTCCCATTTATCTGAAGCAAGAGATGAGATTGAGTGGGTATCGAAACTTTGTCCAGAATCAAAATTCTATGGGGATGCCTACGACCGATTTGGTCTATTTGGTGGAGAAGTTCCAACGATTATGGCTCATTGTGTTTCTTCTACAGAAGATGAAATAAAGCGAATCAAAGAACGAGGGGTTTATATTGCACATTGTCCACAATCGAATACGAATCTTTCTTCTGGTATTGCACCAATTCGACATTATATGAAACAGGGGCTAAATCTTGGGTTGGGTAGTGATGTTGCTGCAGGAACCACAGAATCCATCTTTCAAGCAATGGCAGATGCGATCTCAGTATCAAAGCTTAGATGGAGATATGTAGATCAAACACTAGAACCATTGCATAATGAGGAAGTGTTCTACCTAGGAACTAAGGGGGGAGGAGCATTCTTTGGTGCCGTAGGTAGTTTTGAAGAAAATTATGAATTCGATGCGATTGTTATGGATGATCGTATGTTACGAACTCCACAACCATTAAGCTTAAAAGAACGATTAGAGAGAATCATATATTTGTCGCAGCAATGTAAGGTAGCACATAAATATGTAAGTGGAAATCAATTATTTTAAAGAGATTAAGAGGCAAGTTTTAGAATTGACTTAGGATCAATAAAGAAGCTTTGCCTCTTGTTTGTTAAATTAGATTTTCATTCTTTACTCTTCCTTTGATTTGAAGTAGCATCAAAATCACCATCTCCATAATCATATTGATTAAGTTGATTTTTTGTAATTACGTCTTTTGAGGAAGTAGTCTTAACAGAGTTTGTTGTAGACTTTCCCTCTTGCTCCATTTCTTTGCGATAACGCTGATTGGATTGTTTACTCACAATAATCTCCTTTCTTGAGTATGTCACTTAAAAGCAGTATATAGTTTATGCAAAGGAATAAAAATAATCCTTAATTTGAATTACTTCCGGTTGGAGAAATCAAAGTAGGTGATTGTATTTGTTTGATTATTTCCAAAATATGTGTCATAATAATTGGGTATAGATATGGGAGAAGTACTTGAATGGAAATTAAGAAAAAAATCATATTAATGAGGAGGAGTTAGATGAAATTGGTATGCCCTTACTGTAGTTCTAAGCTAATACAAGGTTTCATAGATAGTGGAAGATATTCATTTAAATGGCATAGTAAGGAACAGAATTTAATTGAAAGGTATACAGTTTTGGGTGGGGAAGTATTATCTTATAAGTCCAAAATAACAAGTTATAGATGTAATAATTGCAATAAAATTATTATTGACTTAAGCAGTATTTAAGATAATCCTTTTAAAAGATATGAAAACGATTATGAATGAAATATGAATTTGATAAAGAGGTTTATAGAGTGAAGAAAAAAAGTAGACTAAAAAAAATTCTGATTGCTAGTTTGGTTGTATGCGCACTCTTGATTGGTGCGTTTTTTCTGTATGTTGGAACCTATTACCATGCAGATAAATCAGCACTTGCTAGTATGACAGACACAAGTACAGTTACAGTTACTTATGAGGACAACCACATTGTTTTTCGACCAAAGGAGGCTACTCAAACTGGAGTGATTTTTTATCCAGGTGGGAAGGTGGAGGAGGAAGCATATGCACCTCTATGTAAAATGATTGCAGAGAGTGGATATACCTGTGTTCTAGTATCAATGCCGTTTCGATTGGCGGTACTTGATTATGATGCTGCAGAGGATATTATGGATGAGTATGAGGAGATGAAAGACTGGTATCTGGCTGGACATTCTCTGGGTGGAGCTTTTGGAGCAACCTTCGCAAGTAAGCATTCAGATCAATTGGAGGGACTGATTTTGTTGGGGGCATATTCTACAAGTGATTTAACACAGACCAACTTAAACGTATTATCAATCTATGGAAGTGAAGATAATGTGTTAAACAAAAGTAAATATGAGACCTATCAATCGAATCTTCCAGCTGATGCTACAGAATTGATCATTGAAGGTGGAAACCATGCTTATTATGGTAATTATGGAGAACAGTCTGGTGACGGGTTGGCGAGTATTTCACGTGATGAACAGCAACAAAAGACAGTTCAAGCTATCATTGAATTTATGAACAACTAACCTTAATTCATTTTGTTCTACGCTGAGGGGGAATCCCCACCAAGTATGCAGCATTAAATTTCATTTTAGGGGATTTTTATATATTAGAAATCCTGAGGTATTGACCCTAAAGAAAAGCTATGTAAATTGAAGCATGGCTTTTTTTTTACGCCTGTATCATAAATTAAGTTGTAATATCTTCTTATAATTTCGTGAGTCCATCATATATTTAAGCATAGTAATAATGGGGTGAATTCTATGTATTCAGAAAGTAAAACCCTTGTTGATCTTATGAATCATTTAAAGAAGCGCAAAAAGTATCTTGTGATAAAACGTATTTACGATATTGTATTCTCTTTCCTAGCTTTGATCCTACTGTTCCCATTTTTACTAATGATTGCAATGATAATAAAAGTTGATTCAAAAGGAACTATATTATTCAAACAGTTACGCACAGGAAAAGATGGTAAGCCATTTCTGATGTATAAGTTTAGAAGTATGTGTGAGAATGCGGAGCAAATGCGCGATGATTTATTGGAACATAACGAAATGGATGGGCCTGTATTTAAAATCGCAGAGGATCCTAGAGTAACAAAGTTTGGAAGATTTATTAGAAGATCAAGCATTGATGAGCTACCTCAGTTGTATAATATACTACGAGGAGAAATGAGTATTGTGGGACCTAGACCACTTGCTATCATTGAGACAAAGGATTTTAGTGACTATGAAAATTTACGACACTTAATAAAGCCAGGTCTTACTTGTTATTGGCAAATCAGTGGACGAAACCACTTATTTTTTAAGGATTGGATCGAGTTAGATATAAAGTATATAAACGAGATGAATCTACGTACAGATTTGATGATCATCCTTCGTACAGTGGTAGTTGTAATAATAAAAAAAGGAGCTTATTAATTACATGGAGCAAATATATTCGAAGAAAGAGCGTATATTTGACGTGAGAGAGGTATGCCATGTTCTTTTCAAAAAGATATGGTTATTACTGTTCGTAGGATTTTTATCAGCTATCGTTTTATTTTATCTTAGTGTATATGTAATAGAGTGGAAATATGAATCAACCACAAAGCTATATATATTAAGTAAACAAGATAGTACTTCTGAAATTACATATTCCGATCTACAAATTAGTTCTCAACTAATAAAGGATTACATGGCTTTAATCACAAGTAGATTAGTGACAGAGCAAGTAATTCATGAACTTGCTTTACCTATGAAGCACGAAGAATTGATACAATTAATTCATTTAGATAACCCGGATGAAACAAGAATACTCGCCATTACAGTTACATGTTCAGATCCAGTTCTTGCAAAACAGATTGCCGATAAACTTAGAATTGCAGCAACTAATGTGATTACTAGCTTCAATGATTTTGAGCATGTGTCTAAAATCGAAGAAGCAAACCTACCAGAGAAAGCAACTACCCCAAATGTTTCTTTTAATACATTACTTGGAGCGGCAATGGGTGTCTTGTTAAGTAGCGCATACCTTATACTACGTTATATTCAAAATGATACGTTAATGAAGCAAGAAGAGATTGAAGAAAGCTTGGGGTTAACGATATTAGGGAAAGTACCATTGTATAAGAAGTATAAAAATTCTCTTCTACACGAAGATTATTTGGATCTAAGTAGTAATTTACAGTTTTTTGGGAAGGGTATGAAAACCATTGCTATTACTACTAGTAAATTTGATGAAGCAAGGTATGAGTGTGCTTATCATCTTGCAGTAACATTGGCAAAAATGGGTAAAAAAACGATATTCATAAATGCTAATATCAAAGAAAGTTCCTCTGAGAATTCCAAGTATTTGTTTTTTAAATTTTTGAATAAGAAAAATAGAAAAAGCAAATTCATAGATGCGAAAGAAGTGACAAGAAAGAACATTGGATTAAGCAATTATCTAACGAATGGCTCTCTTGAAGAAATCATTCAAAAAAGTGAAGATGAGAATTTACAAGTGATTCATTCAGGAACTATCTCAGGTAATCCATTGGAATCGCTTAGTAGTTGTAAATTTGGTGGTCTATTGGAGGAATTATCATATCATTACGATTACGTCATAGTGTTTAGTCCACCTCTTGATTTCACCAATGAAGGAATTATCGTTGTTAATGAGTGTGAGGGAATCGTTCTCTTAATTCATGGTAATGAGGACCGCTATGATAATATTCACAAAGTGGTAATAAGATTAGAAAAAATAGAATGTCAGATGATTGGAGCAGTACTATTGCAAGGGAGATGATCAGATTGAGTCTAAACATTTGTTTTGCGGCATCATCAGGTGGGCATTATGAACAGCTCATATTATTAAAACCATTAATAGAGAAATATAAGAGTTTTATATTAACAGAAGCTACGAACTATACTATTACGACAATTAAGGATAGAAGATGTTATTTTCTAAAGCAAGTGAATCGAAAGGAAGTATTCTTTCCAATGAAAATGATACTAAATACCTTCAAATCCTTTACTATCTTTTGTAAGGAGAATCCAGATATCATCATTACAACAGGGGTTTTGGCTACCATACCAATTTGTATCATTGCTAAAGTATTTCGAAGAAAAATTATATATATTGAATCTTTTGCTAAAATAGATACTCCAACTATGACTGGACGACTACTTTATAAATTTGCAGATCAGTTTTATGTACAATGGGAGGAATTACTGAAATATTATCCAAATGCAATCTATAAAGGAGGCATATATTGATTTTTGTAACAGTAGGTACTCAAAAGTTTCCATTTGATCGGCTGCTTCATTATATCGATCAGTTAATAGAAAAAGAGATCATTCAAGAAGAAGTATTCGCACAAACTGGTTTTAGTAGCTATCAGCCACTCCATTATAGCTTTCAAAAGTTTTTAGATAGTTCAGATTTTAAGCAAAAAATGATAAACAGTAATTTGGTAATCACTCATGGAGGAACAGGTTCCATTATGAATGCTATCAAGGCAAAGAAAAGAGTAATAGCGGTAGCAAGAAAAAAAGAGTATGGAGAACACATTGATAATCACCAGGAAGAAATTATTCATCAACTCACAGAAAAAAAATTAATACTTGGTGTAAAACAGCTAGAAGATCTTGATGGTGTAATTGATTCCTATCAAATCAATGAAATAGTACAATATACCTCAAATACGGAGGATATTATAGAAAGTATTGAATCCTATTTGTTCCAAGTAATGATGGAAAGAAAGGTTGAAAATGGCGGGAAGCCGGGAGAATAAAATGGACTATAAAGTGAAAAAAGCAATCCTATTTCCTATGAACATCTTATTTCGGATCAATCCTATCTTTGAGACTAAGATGATGTTTTTTCTGAAGAATGGTTACAAATTAAATTTAAAGCATCCGATTACCTTTAATGAAAAGATACAATGGATTAAATTCTTTGATCATAACAGTAGAATGCCAGCTTGCTCAGATAAATTTGAAGTGAGAAACTACATTACGGAGTGTGGCTGTTGTGAAATACTAAATTCTTTACTGTGGGAAGGCTTTGAACCAGAAGATATTCCGTTTGAAGAACTTCCGAATCAATTCGTCATCAAAGTTACTCATGGTTCTAGCTTTAACGTGATTTGTAAGGATAAGCAAAAATTAGATATCGGGAATGTAAAAAAGAATATTTCCTTTTGGCTAAAAGAAAGTTATTTACCATGCTATGGAGAATGGTTTTATGGCATTGTTAAGCCTCGGATTATCATTGAAGAATATTTAGAAGGAAAGGATGGGGGTCCACCGCAAGATTATAAAGTTTATTGCTTTCATGGGGTGCCTAAAGTCATTCAAGTACATATCGATCGTTTCAACAATCACAAAATGAAACTTTATGATACAAACTGGAATGCAATCCAGAATGTTTCAATGAAGTACTCCTGCGATACACAAACAGAGGTTGAAAAACCACAAGAATTAGCTCAATTATTGAAATACGCGAGCATATTATCAAGTCCCTTTTATCATGCAAGAGTTGACTTTTATATCGTGAAAGGCAACATCATATTTGGTGAAATTACATTTACTGATGGAGCTGGATTTGACAAAATAACTCCTTATTCTTTTGATGTTACCTTGGGTGGATTTTTAACACTTCCAGTAGATTAACATCATTTACGATATAATAGCAATTTTAAAGGGGGTAAGTATTTGAAAGATAAATTATTTCGACAAGTGGAGATATTATTAAAACATTGCTATTGCTTTGTTATGTGGGTAATTGATCTATATAAAAACACCTTGAAGCGAAGAAATTTATTGGACATTGACCCAATATATAAAAAAGAAATTCGTACCTATTGGAGAAAGTATAAGAAAAGAATTAATTTAAGAGATTATCGGTGGTATCAAAGCAAAGGAGCTTTAAAAGATGTAAGAATGATAACGGATGCAGTGTTTCACACTAGCATAGAACCACATTATAATGATGTCACTATCTTGAAAGCATTTTCAAATAAATGTTATTTTAGTTTATTTTTCCACGGAAGTTTGGTTCCTTATACCATTGCAAAAAGAATCAATGGTGTCTATATGGATGATAATTTTAATCTACTACAGTTGAATCAAGTGATTGACTTATGTATGAATGAGAAAGAAATTGTGATAAAACCTGCACTGGATTCAGGTGGAGGGAGAAATATCACCTTTTATACAATTAAGAATGGAGAAAATCCGAAGAAAATAGAACAATTGATCAGTAGGTATCAGTCAGATTTTGTGATACAACGAAGGCTCGTACAACATGAGGAATTAAGTAGGATCAATTCAACTTCTTTGAATACAGTTAGAGTACAATCATTTTTGTTTCATGGAAAAGTATATATTTTGTCCTTTCTTCTACGATGCGGACAAAAAGGTGCAAACGTTGATAATTTAAGCAGAGGTGGAATCTCCGTGTCCATTGATCAATTTGGACGTTTTTTCCCAATTGGATACGACGATCTTGGCAACCAATATAGAAAACACCCTAGTGGATATGTGTTTGAGGGTAAGCGTATGCCTGGATATGAAAAAATAATAGAATGTGTAAAAAAACTACACCCACGTTTTCCAAACTTCGGATTCATTGGATGGGATATTGCGGTCAATCAGGATAGTGAACCTGTGATTGTAGAATTTAATTTAATCGATACGTGTATTCAAGCTGGTCAAATAGCGAATGGCCCATTGTTTCAAGAGCTAACCGATGAAGTTCTTGATGAAGTATTCCATAAAAAAAGAAAAAGGTGTCAAAGATGATCAGAATATTGATTGTTCCTACGGTTGGTTTAAGTTTATATGGAATTACCAATAGCATAATGAACTATTATCGCAATATGGATAAGTCTGATTTTAGGATTGATTTTGTGAATCCAGCAATTGCACCGAAACGATTAAAAAAGGAGATAAAGGCGAATGGCGGAAGAGTGTATGAAGTTGTAATGAGAAACTACAGACCACTTCAGTATATGGGATATTTGGCAAGGATAATAAACAAGGGGAACTATGATATCATACACTGTCATGGAAATAGTGCAACACTTGCAGTGGAACTCATAGTTGCAAAGCTATGTAAGGTTAAGGTTCGAATCGCACATTGCCATAACAGCACGTGTGATCATAAGATAATTCATTACATACTTAAGCCACTTTTTAATCATAGCTTAACTCACGCTTTTGCTTGTAGCGAAAAAGCAGGAACCTGGATTTATGGAAAGAAAAAATTTACAGTAATCAACAATGGGATTCCTGTAATGGATTACTTCTATCATGAAGAAATAAGAAATCAGTATCGAAAAGCGCTGGGCTATGAAGAGCATAAGGTAATTGGGCATATTGGACATTTTTCTTATCAGAAGAATCAAGAGTTCTTAATCCAAGTATTTTCTCAGCTATATAAAAGCGATAATACTTATCGACTTTTGCTGATTGGTGATGGTGATCTAAAAATGGAGTTAACAAAGCAGGTGAAAGACTTGGGATTAACGGAGGTTGTTTGCTTTTATGGGGAAACACTAGAGGTACCCAATCTCTTACAGGCAATGGATATCTTTGTATTTCCTTCTAGATTTGAAGGTTTAGGAATTGCTGTTATAGAAGCTCAATCTTCAGGGTTACCTTGTATTGTTTCAGATGCAATTCCTCAAGAGGCAAAAGTCACCGACTTAATTCATTATCTTAGTTTAACTGATTCTATTGATCTTTGGGTAGATACAATTGTTAAGTTGAATGAATTTGAGCGAAAAGGTAATGGATTGAGAGTTCAAGATGTAATGAAGCAATCCAATTATAACATCCAGAATGAAGTAGGGAAATTACAAAACTTATATTATGAGTTTGTAAAGAAGACGTGATTTAAGTATTAGGAGTAAATATGAATTGCAGGAAGAAGAAAGAAGGATCAAATGTTAGCTTATTACAGTTAAACAAATCAGATTTAGAATATTACTTATTTTTTATTATTATCGAAATAGCAGAAGCCATCAATAAGGGATCAAGTAATCAAACGGTATTTCTTTTTTCAATTGTTGCAATTGTATTTCTATTATATAAACTGATTTCTACCCAATATAGCTACCTAGAACTATTTTTTGTCATGGTGTTAGGCGGATTAAGTATCATGATATTTTTAAATACAAAAAAGCTTGGTGGGATACTTAGTATGATTGCATTGCTAGGGTTAAAAGGTGTTGATCCAAAAAAGTTATTAAAATTATGCTTATATCTTCGCTCTCTTTCCTTTGCTATCGTGGTAGGTCTTACTTCATTCGGAGTAATACAAAATACAAAGCTAATTCATATTAGGGGTGACGATAGTGTAGTAAGGTATAGTATGGGATTTTCGCATCCCAATCAATTTCACTTAGCATTTATTATTTTATTGTTATTATGTATGTACTTTTATTTTGAAAAACTCAATATCATACATATTTTAGTATTTTCCGTACTAAATCTATTCGTTTATTCAAAGTCTTTTAGTAGAACCTCGTGTATTATAGGATTTTTTGCTATTTTTATGATGTTATGGTTTAAAAGTAAGGTATTTTTGAAACTAAAAAATATGATTTGCTATAGTATATTACCCTTAGGCTTTGCCGTTAGCATCCTTCCATCCTTGTTCTATGATAAGATTGCGATGATTCGAACGATTGATCGCTTATTACAATGGAGAATCACATTTAGTAGATATTATCTAGAGAAGTATGAAGTCAAACTGTTTGGTAATAATCTACACAATGATTCCATTGTCTTAGATAGTGGTTACATTGAATTGATTGTTAATTATGGTCTTGTTTTTACAATTCTTTATGTCATTGCTTTTTACATTTTGATTCATCGATTTGTAAAACAAGAAAAGTATAAGGAACTTTTATTGATTGTATGTTTCTTATGTTATGGTATTACTGAGGCATTTATACCGAATTTATTTGCTAATGTATCCATGATTTTTATTGGGGAATTGATATTTCCTACAAAGGAAAGGGAGAGTGTCACCAAAATATCAATAAATTAAGAGGAATATGATAGATAGGAGGAATCCAATGAAAGAAAGAATGAATCATTTCATCATAAATTTCTCTTATACATTAGTAGCCAATATAGTCTCATTTCTCATATCCGTAGTCATCATTGCCATTGTTCCCAAAGTATTAGGGGTAACTGAATATGGATATTTTCAGCTTTATTGTTTTTACACTTCTTTTGTTATTTTTTTTCATCTTGGTTTACCAAATGGTATCTACCTAAGATACGGTGGCAAAGAATATGCAGACATAAAGAAAAGCATACTTACAGTACAATTATGGATGATGATGTTATATTCCAGCTTTATTGCATCCGTAGGTAGTATCATAATTATGCTTACCATGGAAAATGAAAATAAAAGATATCTATTAATTATGACCTGTCTCTGTGGGTTACTAGTATTACCCCGTGATTTTATTTTGCTTACGTTGCAAGCAACGAATCGAATCAAGGATTATGTAAAGGCAACCATAATTGATCGAGTTGTATACATAGGAATTATTATTATTTTTTTATTATTTGGGGATAGAAAGTATTCATTATTAGTGAAAGCTGATCTCATTGGGAAAGCAATTGCACTCCTTTGGCTGATCTATCTATGCAAAGATATGGTAATCCAAAAAGTAAGCAATCTCTGGGAGGGAATTTTAGAAGCCAGAAGGAACCTATCTGCTGGAAGTAAAATTATGGCCTCGAATATTGCAGACATGCTAATTATAGGGATGATACGTATCGGGATAGAAAAAAACTGGGATATTGAAACTTTTGGAAAAGTGTCCTTAACACTTAGTTTATCGAACCTTATGATGATTGTAATCAATGCGATAAGCCTTGTGATCTATCCAATTCTTAGAAGAGCTAAGGGAGAGGTAATATCAAAAGTCTATGGTATTCTACGAAATATATTGATGATCCCGTTACTAGGTTCCCTCATTGTATATTATCCTATGAAGGAGCTGTTTGTTCTATGGTTACCAAGATATGCAGACAGTTTAACATACATAGCATTACTTTTTCCAATCTGCATCTATGAAAGTAAGATGACAATGTTAGTAAATACTTACTTAAAAAATATAAGAAAAGAAAAATGGATTTTAATAGTAAATCTGATTGCTTTATTTTTTAGCTTTATTACTTCAATGATATCAATTTTCCTTTTGAATAACTTAACATTAACGATTATTTCTTTGGTAATTATATTGGCTTTTCGCTGTATTTTCGCTGAAATTTTATTATCAAGATGGATTCACATTCAGATACGAAAGGATATTATATTAGAATTATTGCTGTGTGTTGTTTTTATGACGACAGGATGGTTCCTTCAGAGCATCTTAAGTACATTGATATATACAGCATGTTACCTAATGTATTTATTCATTAAGAAAAACGACATGTTGGTTGCAATATTAGAAATCAAAAATGTAATGAAAGACATTCGTAATTGAATTAGGTTATTGAAATCATCGATTGAGAAAAGAGGCAAATGGATGGATATCGTTGTCGTTGGAACAGGTTATGTAGGTTTAGTAGCAGGTGTTTGTTTTGCCGAGATTGGACATCGAGTAACATGCGTTGATATTGAGTCTAGAAAGATTGATATGATAAATTCAGGGAAATCACCGATATATGAACCGAATTTAGAAGAACTGATGATTAAGAATTGTAAATCAGGTAAGTTAACGGCTACGTCGGATTACTTACAAGCATATAAAGAGGCCAAAATAATTTTTATTGGAGTTGGAACACCTGATGCTAATGATGGATCTGCGGATTTATCCTATCTAGAAGCTGCACTCATTCAGATTGCACAATGTGTGACAAAGGATTGCCTAGTAGTTATAAAATCAACGGTACCTGTAGGAACCAATGATAAGGCAGAGCAACTGATGATGAAATACAAGACTCATGATGTGGTAATTGAAGTAGCTAGTAATCCAGAATTCCTGTCACAAGGTAGGGCTTTGTATGACATGTTTCACGCTTCTCGAATTGTAATAGGTACAGCTAGTAAAAAAGCGGAAGAGTTACTACTTAGTCTCTATGAACCATTTCATATACCAATTGTATCCGTAAGTAGAAGAAGTGCTGAGATGATTAAATATGCAAGTAATTGCTTCTTAGCTATGAAATTATCCTATATCAATGAAATTGCTAACCTTTGTGAATTGTCGGGAGCTAATATAGAAGAAGTAACGCTAGGAATGTCTTACGACAATCGAATTGGGAATCATTATTTAAATGCTGGTATTGGCTATGGTGGAAGCTGCCTTCCTAAGGACACGAAAGCTTTATATCATATGGCAAGAGAATATAATTATCATCTAAAAATACTCGATGCAGTGATTTCTGTAAATGAAGAGCAGAAGACAAAATTAATACGAATGGCAAAACAAAATAAGGAAGACTTGAAATGTAAGATTGCTGTATTGGGATTAACTTTCAAACCAAATACGGATGATTTTAGAAAAGCACCCTCCATTGATAATATAGAATTACTTTTACAAGAAGGAGCACAGATTTATGCCTATGATCCTGTTGCAGAAGAGAACATTAAAAAGCTCTATCCTACTGAAATTATATACACAAAGACGGTACAGGAAGCAGTTACAGATGCTAAACTTTGCTTTATCTTTACAGAATGGAAGCAGATTAAGGAAATAACACCAGAGATATATAAGAAATTAATGAAGAAGGCAGTAATATATGATGGTAGAAATATATATCAGCCAAAAGATATGAAACAGTATAGCGTGACGTATTACTCCATAGGGCGTGATGTTAACAATGAAGGAATTGATTAATTGAGAATGAAAATAGCCCACTTGTGGTGGGCTATTTTCATTAATTTGGTTGCTCTTGAATTTCTCTTAACGCATCCATATCTAATATTTTTATCTTACCTCTAGAAAGAGAAACAATATTAAGACGTGCTAGGTGACTTAACATACGAGAGATTACTTCGCGAACAGAGCCTAAATGCCTAGCAATTTGTTCATGTGTCATATGGATGGTATCCTCTTTGCTTTTGGTAGCCTCTTGAACTAAGAAGTTTGCAAGTCGGTAATCTAGACTCTGAAAAATGATATTATTAATTGCCACTAATGCTTTGGAATAGTTCTCAGAGTATAATTTATATGTATAGGCTTCAACATAGATGTTGGAATTTAACAATTTCCGATAATATGGGGAAGAGATTCGTATGACCTCACAGTCTTCCTCCACAATCATAGTAACATCAAATAACATAGATTGAAGTACGCAGGATGCAGATAGAACACAAGTAGAGTGAGGGTGTAGATAAAAAAGAGAAATCTCTCTCCCTTCCGTGGAAACTGTATAGATACGAATAACACCTGATTTTACAATTAGTACTCCAAGACAGTCGCGATCGACGGAGTGGAGGATTTGTCCCTTTTTATAGTGATTTGTCGAAGTATAGTGAAGTAACATACTTTTCTCATGATCTAAAAGATGCTGCCAAAAAGGAAGCGCTTTTTCGAGTAGTTGATTATCTTTGTTTGATAACATAATAAATCACCTCCATTTCAATTATTATAACTGAATTTGGCAATAAATGCAATCAATGTGACATAGGTCACTTACATAACTAAACTCATACTGATACGATAGGATAGAAAGGGGGAAGCTTATGCAATTCTTAATTACATTTTTAGAAGGGATAATTACCTTTATATCTCCGTGTTTACTTCCAATGCTTCCAGTGTATGTATCGTACTTTTCTGGAAATCAAAAGAATACAAAAACAACTGTTAGAAATTCGCTTGGTTTTGTTGCAGGATTTTCTGTCGTTTTTATTATCCTTGGTGCATTTGCAGGTACAGTAGGTAGTGCATTAAGACAACATCAAACCATGGTAAATGTAATCACAGGGTTGATTGTTATCTTTTTTGGTCTCAACTATGTTGGATTGTTAAAGTTTCGCTTTTTTCAAAACACAAAACGTTTTCAATATATAGGTAAGGGTGGAATTCTTTCCTCATTTATATTTGGAATCGTTTTTTCCATTGGATGGACTCCTTGTGTTGGAGCCTTTTTAGGATCTGCACTTATGATGGCATCCTTAAAAGCATCGATGCTTGAAGGTATCTTACTTCTTGTTACGTATTCACTTGGACTTGGAATTCCGTTTGTTTTAAGTGCATTGTTATTGACAAAATTAACAGATACATTCGATTGGATTAAAAAGAACTATCAAACAATTACTCGTATTTCAGGTATTTTCTTAATTCTTGTTGGTATTTTAATGGCAACAGGAAGAATGGGATATTTATTGGCATTATTAAGTTAGGAGAATCAAGATGAAGAAAAATAAATTAATCTTAGGGATTGTTGGAATGGTATTGCTACTTGGTGGTGCTAGTGTACTTTATAATTATCTTAAGGACGGCAAAAAGAATCAACTTGCGCAAGTTACTCCAATCATCAATGAGCCAACAACCGCGATCGAAAATCAGGACGAATCAAACACTGCAGAGGATGCTTCTGATGAGGCTGCGAATCAACTTACTGACTTTACAGTATATGATAGTGAAGGGAATAAAGTACAGTTATCAGATTTCGTTGGTAAACCAATTGTATTGAATTTCTGGGCTAGTTGGTGTGGTCCTTGTAAGGTTGAGATGCCTGAATTTGATGCAATGTATCAAGAAAAGAAGGATGAGATACATGTACTCATGGTAAATTTAACCGATGGCAATCGAGAGACCGTTGAAAAGGCAACCGAGTATGTAAACGAGGAAGGATTCACCTTTCCAGTGTATTTTGATAAGGATATGAGTGCAGCGATTGCATATCAGGTCTATTCGATACCAACCACCTACTTTTTTGATGAAACTGGTAGCTTAGTCACCTATGCAATGGGAACGATTAGTAAAGAGGATTTACAAACAGGGATTGATCTTATTTTGCCTCAGGACTAGACAATATGAAGCATAGTTGATTGTAATTAAAAAGACCTCTTTCTTCTAAGGCTTTAAGCCATAGAAGAAAGAGGTCTTTTTATGCGAAACAGTGGTACAATAAACCTCTCAGATAATAGTTTTAGTGATTTTTACAACATTCTTTCTGAAATAATTTTTGGATTTTTTCATGTGGATCTAATATATTAGAAATTGATTTGCCAGTATAAACACAGTAGATGTAGAATGCAATATATTTCGTTAAATCAACCTCTTTATACCATGGAGCGTTTTTGACTAGGTCATTGCGAAATGTGGCATTCGTAATAAAAACAGAATCTATGATACTGTTTTGATACGCTTCATTGTATTTTTCAACTCCATCGGTAAATAGTCCAAAGGTAGCAGCAACAAATACTTTATTTGCTCCAAGTTCCTTCACTCTGTAAACTACGTCAAGAATCGTTTCACCAGAAGCAATAATATCATCAACAATTAGGATATTCTTTCCCTTTACCTCTGGACCAATGTATTTATGTTCTTCCACTGGATATTTCCCATTCAACATCTTTTTACGTGATCTTCTCTTATAAAATAACCCCATATCCAAACCTAATTCATTGGAGTATAGAAGATTGCGATTCGTTCCACCAAGATCTGGACTAACAAGCATCAAATGATCTTCATCAAACATTAAATCTGGATAGCTTCTTTTTAGGGCTTTTATTACTTGATAAACGGGTATCAGATTATCAAACCCCATAAATGGGACAGCATTCTGCACTCTATCATCATGGACATCAAAAGCCATTATATTTTTTACACCTATATTTTCTAGTTCTCGAAGCGCTACTGCACAATCCAAAGATTCACGTGATAATCTTCGATCCTGACGTGCGGCATATAACATAGGAGATATGACATTAATTCGATTCGCTTTTCCTCCAATTGCAGAAATAATCCTCTTTAAGTTCTGAAAATGTTCATCGGGCGACATGATTACGTTTTGGCCATACATTTTATAAGAACAACTATAATTACCGACGTCCATAATTATGTAGACATCTGCACCCCGTACCGTATTTTGAATGACTGCTTTCGCATCACCTGTTGAAAAGCGTAGAATGGTAGTATCGATGATTTGGCTATTCCCTTCACTATAAATTTCATTCAAATATCGATTGATTTTACGTGCAAATTCTTCTGTGCCATCTAATGCGATAATAGCTATCTTATTTGATGCACTATTGTCGTAGGTATCGTAAGTTCTTGACATATTCTTCCTCCTTATTGAAAGATGGGCGATATTTACAATATTAAGTATATTTTTTACAAATATGGTTGTCAAGCTGAACGATAAACTTATGGACTGGTGAACTAAGAAAGAGGAATTACGAAAGAAGAAAGATTAGGAAATCGAATTTGATGTAATTTGTTTACAAATTGCAAAGAGATAAGTAGAATAAAAGAATATTGAATATAAAAATAGAGAATTTTAATATTTCAAGAAATGATACGAAATGCGAAAGAATAGGAAAACATCTTTAATCAGACCAAAACAGCTATACCAAATAAATTTCTATCGTAAATGTTTAGAAGTTCTTAAGATTTTTCGATTCGATTTATTTAGATTTGAATGATTAAATAATAACAAGCTAGCGAAAGGGGTTATCAGTATGGAACCATACCACATTTTAATGGTAGAAGATGATAAAGAAATCTTAGAGGGAGTCAGCATCTATCTTAGAAATCAAGGTTATGTTGTCTACCAGGCACAAAATGGTGTTCAAGGACTTGAAATCTTAGAAAGAGAAGTGATTCATTTGGCGATTGTGGATATTATGATGCCAGTGATGGACGGAATTACAATGACAATGAAGCTTCGAGAACGATATGAAATTCCAGTGATTATGCTTTCAGCGAAATCTGAGGAAATTGATAAAATCACTGGACTTAATATTGGAGCTGATGATTACGTAACAAAACCATTTACACCAATGGAACTAATGGCACGTGTAAATTCTCATCTTCGAAGATATACAAGATTTCTAAAAAAAGAACAAGAGCTTCTTGGTGAACTTCAAGGTCAGGAGTGCGAAGAGAAAAATGAGGATAAAATCTATGTAGTAGGTGGATTAGAACTCAATGAAACCACGATTGAAGTGTTTGTTGACGGAAAAGCGGTAAAGATGACACCAATGGAATTTAAAATTCTACATTTACTCATACGCAATCCTGGACGTGTCTTCTCACCAGATGAGATTTATGAACGAGTTTGGAATGAAAAAGCCATTACAACAGATACGATTATGGTTCATGTTCGTAGAATTCGAGAAAAAATTGAGATTAATCCAAAAGATCCTAAGTATCTAAAGGTTGTTTGGGGTGTTGGGTATAAGATTGAAAAGATGAGTAAATAAAAGAAGGGTGATGAAATGAAGCAAAGAGAAATTAGCGTAAAGCTACCAGCTAAAATTCTTGGGTGGTTGCTTTGCATATTGATACTTTGGGGTTGCACATTAGCAATCATATCGATATCAAAACATATCTATCAAGAGAATAGCAATGCTGCAGAACATATTGATTTGGATGAATTAAGTGCTGTTAACTACTTACTATATTATGATGCAATGAGGGCAGAAGATCCAAGCATCGATGTACCTATAGATGCTTATTTTGACAAAAGTTTAGTTAGTATTAATATGATTGATGATGACTATGGTGGATTCAATAGTCAGATATGGCATTATGCCAGTATGTTAGGAAATTCAGATGAAGTTCAGAGCCTTGTCTATAAAAATCAAGAAATTGTGGTAGACCGTTCCAATGATGACCGCCTCTTGGACGACTATTACAATGCATTAATTATTGCTGATTCCAAAGAATTAGAGCAATTAGCAAAACAGTTACAACAGAAGTACATTTATTATGCTGTAATCCAATATGATACTAACGGAGTGCCTATGGTAATGGATTCCTATGGTAGAGAGAAAAGGGAAATTGAAACAGCAGTAAAGCAACAAATGTATATTTCAGGCATACGTCGTCCAGTGTTTGAGGAAGTTGTTAATGACACTACTAAGGTACTTAAGAATGCAGATAAAGGTTTGGAAGGAAAGGTATTTTTACTGAACGGGCAGGAGTCTCAAATCACTGGTTATACCTTAGACGAAGATGGATTTTATTATGAGTATATGAATTTACAGGATGGGAACTATGAGAGAGAATTGATGTATCGAATTATTGGTGAAGAAGCTCCAGGAGCGATCAAGGATGTTACCATGGTGATTACTATGAGTCATCCCAATGCCGTATTCTCTGGGTATACACCTTTCCTACATGATTATCAGATCATTCCAGAAGGCTTTGTCTACCTTTTGATTAGTATTATAGCTGTTGTCTTAGTCCTTTCCATTTTAGCTGCAAGTATACGTCCGATGGGAATTGCAACAGGATTTACATCTTACTTTCCATTGGAAGTGAACTTTGGTCTTGGAATTTTGATCGTAATTGTAACTCCTATCATGGAATGGTTAACAAGGAATCATACGAATGGATGGTTAGAGTATTATATGAATAAGGCAAGCCTACCATCCCAAGTTGCTAGTGTATTAGAGAATGCCTTAGTTTATGGAGGATGGTTCCTCTATTTTGCAATCATTTTCCTTGTTGTAGTCTCGTCATTGTCAATCTTTCGTAAAGGAATCAGAAGATATTGCTTAGAAAATGTGATGATCATTCGTTGTGTCGCATGGTTTGTTCGTCTATGTAGAAGAGGAATTGAAAAGATTGTGATGCTTCGTTATGAAGAACCTGTGAATAAGTATGTGTTAAAAGTAGTAGTACTTAATTTCTTTGTGATTGCAATTATGTGTAGTATCTGGTTCTTTGGTATTCCAGTTTTAATCGTATATTCCATACTCTTATTTTACTTTTTGCAAAAGTATTTGAATGGCTTAAAAGAAAAGTATGATCATTTACTACAAGTAACAAACAATATGGCAAAAGGGAATTTAGACATCACTGTTGATGAGAATATGGGATTATTTACACCAATTGCAAGAGAACTGAATCAATTGAAGGGAGCCTTCAAATTAGCAGTAGAAGA
>JAEZKD010000131.1 GCA_023415655.1 Bacillota bacterium
TCCTGGCGTGGATCACAAAATCCATTGATCTTTGATAGAGATTACAATGAGAAGGATTCTTACTGGAATATCATATCAGTTGGTTTAACAGCAAAATAGACTCGTTAAGTATCAAGATTAATGATAATGATTACAAAGCAAGATAGAAACTAGCTTAGAAAGTACCATTGACTGCAGGAAGAGTGAAAAGGATTGAATCGAGAGATTCAATCCTTTTTGAGTTATAGAATATTCCAAGTCCTATGACTTGAGTATCCATTAAAGACTTAAGAATGTAATAAAAATAGGTCAAGATAAAACAACCTCAAGATTGAAGTTATTGCTAAAAAGTAGTAGTAGTAGATAATGCTTGCAAATACAAATTTTAGAATATATTAACAATAATTAGATTAAATAATTAAATTTTTTATAATATTATTACTAAATTATTGACATTTTATGAAAAAAAAGGTATTATATTAAAAAAAAAGAGGAGGTCGCCATAATGGGTGTCGCGTCATTGGTACTAGGTATACTCGCAGTTGTAATTGGTCTTTTTTCAGCAGGAGCACTAGGTTGGCTTGGTGCTGTACTAGCAATTATTGGTATTGTTTTAGGTGCTTTAGGCAAGAAAGATCCAGAAAAGAAGGGAATTGCAACAGCTGGGTTAGTATTATCAATTATTGGCTTAGTATTATGTCTAATTCTCTACATAGCATGTGCAGCTTGCATTGGTGGTATAGCAAGCTTAGCTTAATAGTATCAGATGGACTCCTGTGAATTTTTCATGGGAGTTTTTAAAAGGAGAAATACATTGTACATTCACATATTTCAGATACAAGTTCCAACTTATGGCTTGATGATTACAATTGGTGTTATCATTGCAAATTTGTTAGCGTTATGGATTTTGAAACGGTTTAAATTCGATGGGAATGATTTCATTATATTAGAAGCATATACGTTTTTAGGTGCATTTTTTGGAGCTAAGGCACTTTATTTATTTGTTTCATACTCAATAATCGATTGGAGCCGTATATTTGAACTTGATTATTTTAATGAGTTAATGCGTGGTGGGTTTGTTTTCTATGGCGGCTTGATCGGCGGAATCATTGCTTGCACTATTGGTGGAAAAATACATCGTTTGCCGGTAAAACGATTTATACAATATTTTATTTGGTTAATCCCTTTCATCCATTGCTTTGGAAGAATTGGATGTCA
This sequence comes from Bacillota bacterium, assembly GCA_023415655.1. Classification (GTDB taxonomy): domain Bacteria; phylum Bacillota; class Clostridia; order Lachnospirales; family Lachnospiraceae; genus Lachnoclostridium. The sequence continues at coordinate 1,198 of JAEZKD010000131.1, forward strand.
TCTAGTTGGATGTTGTTATGGACAGCCTTATCATGGACCATTCTCGATCGTTTATCATGAAGGGACACTTGCACCAACCAATATTGAACTATTTCCTGTCCAATTGATCGAAGCTATCTGTTTATTTCTAATAGCTATGTTTCTACTGATACTTATATTGCGTGGACGTGAGAGCTTTACATTAGGTATCTATATTGTCTTGTATGGTATTTTACGTTTTGTGCTAGAATTTTATAGAGGGGATTCCATCCGAGGAGAATTTCTATATCTCTCAACCTCACAATGGATTAGTATCTGTTTAATATCTTATTCATGTTACATCTTTTATCGAAGTAGAAGATACCATAGGCTAAATCAAGTGTAACATAGTAAGTGCATCGTTATAAAAGGACGTAACAAAGAACTAAATTGAGTACACAAGAAACTTATTTCATTTATAATTTCATTCGGAGCAATAGGGTCAAGTAGAGATACTTGATCCTTTTTGTTTATTCAGTCTCTGGTAGGTTTACAATTTTTATGCTTCAAATAGAAAAATATGGTATAATCCAACATAACCAGATAAAAATAAAGGGTTCTATGGAACAAGGATATAAGAACAGGTGAATAAGAAGGGATTGTGTATTCAAGTAACAATAACCTTCAGAAATAAGGAGACAAGTATGAGTCGTTTATTAATGATAGAAGATAATATAGAAATAAGCGCTATGGTCGAGGAATTTTTAATCAGCGAAGGATTTGAGATCGATTTGGCTTATGATGGAATGGAAGCCATGGATAAAGTGAATAAGAATAACTATGATCTCATTTTACTGGATTTGATGATACCGAAAATTTCTGGTATGCAGGTAATGAAAAATGTCCGAACAAGCTCAAAGACACCAATCATTATAATATCAGCAAAGGATACGGACAGTGATAAAGCAATGGGGCTTGGACTTGGTGCAGATGATTATATTACAAAGCCGTTTTCCTTGGTAGAGCTTTCAGCAAGAGTGAAAGCAAATATACGTAGAGCGACTTTATACGCACCAGGAGAAAAAGAACAGGAATCGATCCTATATAAAGATTTGGTGATAAATTGCAATCAATATTCTGTAACTCGAGATGGGGAAGAGATTCGACTTACAGCAAAGGAGTTTGAAATATTAAAATTATTCGCACTGCATCCAAATCGTGTATATACCAAAGCACAGATTTATCAGTTGATATGGGGGGAAGCTTATCAGAAGGATGAGAATGTCATCAATGTACATATGCGTAGATTAAGGGAAAAGATCGAGGTGGATCCTGGAAATCCACAATACATACAGACCTTATGGGGAATCGGGTATCGGATGGGAGATGTAGTATGATATTTTTGGTTACTTTACTTGCAGTTACATTCTTTATTTGCAATCTCTTACAAAAATCAAAAGAAAAGAAGCGAACCAAGCAATTAGAGTATCTAATTGAAAAATTACAAGAAATACAAAAAAATCATAGTCAAGATCGGCTTCGTTTTCAAACTGAAGATGAACAATTGCGTAAACTTGCGATGCAATGCAATCTGCTATTAGAAGAGAATCAAGAGAATGAAAGAAACTACCGAAATAGCGAAGAATCCATGAGAAAAATGCTATCTAATGTTTCTCATGACCTTAAAACACCTCTTACGGTCGTATTAGGATATTTGGAAATGTTACAGATGAATGAAAGTATGGAGAATCTATCCCTGATATATCATAAAGTCAAACAAGTACTTGATCAAATGAATGAATTTTTTGATTTAGCCAAACTTGAATCGAAGGATAAATGTTATCCTGTAACTCGAATTGATGTTGCAGAAATTTGTCGTCAGGTTGTATTGGAGTACTATGAAGAATTTGCAAAAAGAAAGATTGTGGTTGAGCTAGAATTACCGGAAACAATCGTTTTTGCTTTGGGCAACGAAGAAGCACTGATTAGGATTCTTAATAATTTGATTAGCAATGCAATTAAGTATGGAATGGACGGTAAATATTTTGGGTTATTCCTTAAAGAGTATGCAAACGGTGTAGACATTCAAGTGATTGACCATGGTAAAGGAATTGAAAAAACGTATCAGAACAAAGTATTTGAACGGTTATATACATTAGAAGACTCAAGAAGTACCAAATATCAAGGGAGTGGACTTGGATTGTCTATTACCAAAGCATTAGTAGAACAAATGGATGGAAAGATTCATCTAAAAAGTGTGCCTTATCAAAACACGATATTTGAGATTTGTCTTAAGAAATAAGTAAGAAACGAGTAATGATGTGGAAAGAAACCATTGTTACTATTAAATTATGACAAATATAGAAAGCGGGGAACTTAAGATGCAATCAATCGTACATACAAAAGGATTAACGAAATATTATCAAGATGCAGAAATAGTAACCGATGTTAATTTGCGTCTGTCCAAAGGTCAGATTTATGGACTTCTAGGGGAAAATGGGGCTGGTAAAAGCACAATCTTGAAGATGCTTGTTGGTCTTGTAAAACCAACGGATGGGAGCATAGAATTGTTTGGCCAGAAATTAGACAATAATCCTAAGGAATTACTAAAAAGAATAGGAGCCATTATCGAGGAGCCCATTTTTTATCGAAACCTAACAGTAATGGAGAGTATGAAATTACATTGCGAGTATATGGGATATTATAATTGGAAAGACATTGACAAAGTGATTGAAATTGTCAAACTTGATAATGCAAGAATGAAAAAAGTCTCTCAATTATCACTTGGTATGAAACAACGCTTGGCCCTTGCTAGAGCCATCGTAACAAAGCCAGAGTTCTTAATACTTGATGAGCCAATTAACGGCCTAGATCCAACAGGAATTAAGGATGTTAGAAATTTATTACGTGATCTAAATGAAAAAGATGGAGTTACAATTCTCGTATCAAGTCATATCTTGTCCGAAGTGGAACAATTAGCATCTACCATTGGCATATTATCCAAACATCGATTGGATAAGGAAGTTTCCATGAAAGAAATCCATGCGAAAGAAGGAAAATTTCTTGAAGTTAAGGTCGATCGAGTGCAAACAGCAGCAGTCGTGTTAGATTCTGTGTTTCATTTGCAACAATATGCAATTGTAAATGATCAAACAATTCGTATATATGAAGATCAAGTGAATCAGAATGAAATCATGAAAGCACTTATGGATAAAGACGTCAGAATCATTAGTATTACAAAAAAAGAATTCAGTCTCGAAGATTACTTTTTTGAGATTATTAAGGAGGCTTAAGATGATGCTACAACTTATGAAACTTGAATTAAAGAAAGTAAAACTTTCCACTTATCTTAAAGGAATGTTGATTTGTTTTCTTATGGCGGCTTGCTTGATTGGATTTTTTTTATTAATATTAAATGTAGAAAGTGATGCAGTCAATGATTTTGGTGGTTTTACAGAATTTATTTTATTACCAGTTGTCCTGATTCGTGCTATATTTATTGTTTACTCAAGTATTTGCATTAGTAGAATCGTGATTGATGAATACAGAAACAAAACAATTCTTTTAATGTTTACATATCCAATTAGCCGTAGAAAACTATTTCTAGCAAAGTTGTGTATCGTATTTTTAGGAACCATAATTTCTATCTTAGTTAGTACAGCTCTTCTGACAGCTTTCACAGCAGTGATATTTGGAGCAATGAAATTATATCCAGATGTTACTATGGAAAACTATGTTAAGAATATGCAAATTACAGTTCTTGGAGCATTTACCTGTGGATTTGCTTCCTTGATCCCATTCTATTTTGGAATGAGAAAAAAATCGATGCCAACAACTATTGTGTCTGGAATTATTATAGCAGTATTCTTATCATCAACGGCGGGTGGTATCAGCCTTAAATTTGATGTGATACGATTGTTAGTAATGATGGGATTATCCATTGTATTTGTACTATCTACATTTATAACTAAACTCAATCAATTAGAAGAAAGCGATGTGTAATTTCTAATTTCATTTTTGTGTCTGAGAAAGGGTACTAAATTACATAGGCGTTCAAGAGTAAAATAAAAGGTAAAAACAATGCTTGTAAAGGTAAAAATATTACATTTATGTCCGAGCAAGATAATTATATAATAGGAGTAGAAAGAGGGAATTATATGAAAAAAACAAAAGTTCTTTCAACTTTTTTCGTTGTTGTGCTCATGCTACTGACAGCATGCAGTAAGAAAGAGAGAGTCGCCTTATCCGAGGAAGCAGTTGATATATGTGGCAGTTGGGCATATATCCACGATAAAGAAACGGCAATCGCAGTATTTCGTGAAGATGGTACTGCTCAGTATGAAGGCAAGGACTATACCTTTGATTGTGATAGTATGTTCATTAAATTAACCAATAAAGATAGTGAGACAATACAGCTTCGCTATGCATTGGATGATGAGGGGATGTACCTTTATAGTAATAATACATATATCTATAGTGGTGACAGTAAGCCGGATGGTCTGGTAGGTGAATGGACATGCGCAGAGAATAATTGGACATATTCTTTTAGCGAGGCAGGAACATTCTTGGAGGACGGTTATTTTCCAGGTTACTATACGATTGATAATGAGAATTCTACCTTTAAGCTTGTTTATAATGATCAATTTGAAGATACCATTTGCTATTTTCAGATGGATGACAATAAGCTCCACATTGAATATCCGTGGCGCATGGTTGAGATAAGCAACAAGTAACAAAGATGTTAATGTGATTTGAACTTTAATGACATACGGTGAAAAAACCGGATGGTTCAATGATACACGGGATCATATCACATGAACATAAATAAAATTTTTAAGGAGGAGTATCATGAAAAAAGTTACTGCATTATTGCTCACTATGGGGATGATTGTATCTTTGGT